>JAICPS010000155.1 GCA_025929715.1 Anaerolineae bacterium
AGATCGAGTTGCAGGATCCAATGGTGGGCGTCATCGCCAATGCCAATCTGACCGGGGGCGAGGGGAGCGAAATTATTGACTACACCACAGAAGACTGGGTGCGTTCCATTCGCCACGGGGTCGGACCCGACGGTAAGCCCTTGCTCATCATGCCCTCGCAACAGCATCACAACATGAGTGACCAGGATCTAAGTTCCCTGCTGGCCTACATCCAGAGCGTGCCGCCAGTGGATAACGAACTACCTGAACTGGCACTCGGCTTCTTCCCCCGACTGATGTACGTCGCCGGTCCCATGGACTTCCTTGTTCCCGCGGAGCTAATCGACCATGACGCGCCACGTCCGCCTGCTCCTCAACGCGGCGTGACGGCCGAATACGGTGAGTACCTGGCCGGTCTTTGTACGCTTTGCCATGGGCCCGGCTTCTCCGGTGGACTGATCCCCGGCGCGCCGCCAGGCGACCCCCCGGCCCTAAACCTCACGCCGGCCGGTTCGCTGCAACGCTGGACCTTCGAAGAGTTCATCACCGCCATGCGTACTGGCGTGACGCCCGACGGCCGCCAGCTCCGTGACCAGTACATGCCCTATAAGTCGCTCTTCGGCGATATGACCGACGAGGAATGGCAGGCCGTCTGGCTCTACCTAAAATCGCTACCGCCGAAAGAGTATGGCAACCGTTAGCGTCATGAAGGAGGAATGCCAATGACAGAAATCGCCATTTTCGGCCCATCGCGACTGGCCGGCATCCTGCTCGTCGCCGGCCTGCTGATCGGACTTTTCGCCCTTATTATCTTGATCGGCAGCGGCGCCGTCTCTGCCTTTTCAGCTTCCTTACAGGGAGCGCTGGAACAGGTGGCGCCCTTTGCTGCGACGTATCGCTGGCTTATCCTTTTGTGGGCTGTCGCCTGGATCGTCCAATTGCTGGGTTTTGGACTACTTACATACCTGTTACTGCGCTCGGGCAGCGAGCAGCTTGTGATTTTGGCCTATACCCTCATTCTCGTCGCCACAATTTTCGGCGTTCTACATGCGACCTTTGATATGAACGTGATGCTCTGGGCCGCTCAAGAAGCGGCACAGTCCGGCAGCATTCCCGAGCTCTACAAGCCACTGGAAGCGTGGATTGGCAACGCCTTCCGAATGGCGTACCTTGTGCATCTCGTCGGCGTGGCCGGATTCGGATGGGCAATTCTTCGCGCGGAACTCCTGCCGCCCTGGGTAGGCTGGGTGGCGAGCGGTTGGAGCGTTCTCTGGTTCGCGGGCGGGTTGATCGGCGTTGGCGCTCCTGGCCTCCTTTTTATCATGCCGGCCGTGATCGGTGGCGCCTTATTACGGGCATGAGCGAAACGCCAGGTCGTCGGCTAATAATCGCCCGCGCGGGCCAGAAAATGCGGAGCTATTATCTCACTGGTTGAAGGAGGTTTTGAAAAGATGACTGCTACGATTACAAGAAGTGAGTCGAGAACGGCAAAGTTGGGCTGGGTGATATTGCTGGTTATGAGTGCACTACTGATTATCCAGGGGATAAACTGGTCCCTTGATGGCCCTGACCGTACCCTGACGAATATCGCCGGGCGCACCAGCCTGACGGCGAGTGAGTTTCAGGTGGGCAATCCAAGCGCCTTTGACGTCATTACCCTTGTTGCGCGCAACTTTGCCATATATGGAGCGGCGTTTGGATTGCTGGCGCTACTCGTCGCCTGGAAGGGCTACCGCCACGGTTCGAGATGGGCCTGGATGGTGATGTGGGTGCTGGTCGGCGCAATCGCGGCTGTCGCGGTGAACTTCATCATGGTCGGAGGCGTAAGCGCTATTGGCCTCAGCTTCGCGGGTCTGGCGGCCATTGCCCTGGTTGGCCAACTTCTCGCCGGCAAAAATGTTTTATAATAGAAAAGGAGTAGAGCTGTCTGTCATGGAGCAGCGATGGTCGTATACGGAGGGATAATCGCCTCGCTCGCCCGGCGAGTGCGCTGGATGTGGTTTGCGCGCGCCGGGTGGTATGCCTGCGCCGCCGTCGTCTTGGGACTCTATATCCTGGCGATCGCGGCGCAGGCCATGTTTGCCAGGCAAGCGCTTCAAGGGCTCCTGAGCGCCTTCCATGTGGTCAGTTTTCTGATATACGGTGCAGCTGCCTTAATTTCGTTCATCCTGGCCATTGTGTTGTTCATTAAACGGCCAGGTGAGAACATAGCCCTGTTCCTCTCCTACTTCTTACTGGTATACGGGGTTGTGGAAGCGGGCGTGTTAGCCTCGCTCGAACCACTTTGGCCGGGCGCTGCGCCATTTACATATGGCATCGTCCAGCCCGTCTTGTTCGCTCCGCTCCTTGTTGCCTTCCTCTGCATCTTCCCAACCGGTCATCTTGTGCCACACCAGACGCGGTGGCTGGTGGCGGCAGCATTTCTATATGCGCCATTTAGCCTATTGCTTCTGAATGCCACAGCGCTTTCTATTCCAAAGACACTATATCTTCCAGGCGTCTTGCTCTGGTTTGTGTTGATTTTTGGCGGCCTGTATGCACAGATTTATCGCTACCGCTATGTTTCCAACCAGACTGAGCGGCAACAGACAAAGTGGGTCTTATACGGCTTTACGCTACAGTTCCTGCTCGCTGGACTTTTGACCCTGTGGACCATAAGCATTCGGCGGCTCGCTCCGGGGACGCCGCTACCCAGGTTGGCGTCGCTTGCCATCCTGGGCTGGCCACTCGCCATGGTCACGCTGCCAATATCACTTAGCTTTGCCATGATGCGCTACCGGCTTTACGACATCGACATCCTCATTAAACGCACCCTGGTTTACGGCGGGCTGACGGCCAGCATCTTAGCTATTTATGCGCTGTCGGTAGGCGCGCTAGGCATCCTATTTCAAGCGCAGGGCAACCCGATTATTGCGCTGCTCGCCACTGGTCTGGTAGCCGCGTTATTCCAGCCCCTTCGGGAACGGTTGCAGCGCGGCGTCAACCGCCTCTTTTACGGCCGGCGGGACGAGCCGCTCATAGCGTTATCGCAGCTTGGTAAACGGCTGGAAGGCGCCATTGCTCCGGAGGTCGTCCTGCCCACCCTCGTGGACACTATTCGCCAGACCCTGAAGCTGCCTTATGTGGCCATCAGCCTGCGCAGCGGTGACGAATTCAGGACTGCCGCCGAAAGCGGCGAGGAAGTGGCAGACACCCTCTGCTTACCGCTCAATTACCGGGGAGAAACGGTGGCCCAGCTGATTGCCGGCCCGCGCGGGCCGGGCGAATCGTTCAGCCAGCAGGACCGGCTGCTGCTAGAACATATCGCCCACCAGGCCGGTCCTTCGGCTTATGCCGTGCAACTGACCGAGGACTTGCGCCAATCCCGCGTGCGCCTGGTTACGGCCCGGGAAGAGGAACGCCGTCGCCTGCGCCGCGACTTGCACGACGGTCTGGGACCCGTCCTGGCTAGCCAGGGGTTGAAGATGGCCGCCGCCGGCCAATTGCTGCAGGTTAATCCGGCCGCCGCCCGGCGTTTGCTTGAGGAGCTGACCGCGCAGAATGAGGCCACCGTGGCTGAGATCCGCCGTCTGGTGTATGAGCTTCGCCCCGCCGCCTTAGATGACCTGGGTCTTGAAGGCGCCGTCCGCGATTACGCCTCAGATCTTAAGAGTGGCGCCCGGGATTCACCACGACTGCACGTTGACGTTCATGCGCCGGTTGGCGGCCTGCCACCCTTGCCCGCGGCTATCGAAGTGGCTGTCTACCGTATCTCCACCGAAGCGCTCACCAATGTTGCCCGGCACGCTCAGGCCCGCCGGGCGGTCGTTTCCTTCAGTCTGGCCTCCGCTAACCATGACCGCAAGCTTCATCTGGAAATCACAGACGACGGCAATGGCCTGCCGGCAGATTGCAGATCTGGAATCGGCTTGATTTCCATGCGCGAGCGGGCTGAGGAGGTGGGTGGACGCCTTCTCGTGGAATCATCTCCCGGGCAGGGTACGCGCGTGCTTGCCGAGCTACCTGTGGCGGAGGCAACATGAACAGTGGAAATATTCGGCTCGTCGTTGCCGACGATCATGCGCTCTTTCGCGAGGGTCTCCGAGCGTTGTTTTTGGTAATTCCAGGAATCGAAATCGTGGGCGAAGCGGCCACGGGCGGAGAAGTTGTCGCGCTGGCGGAAAAGCTCCAGCCAGACATCGTCCTCATGGATATCAACATGCCGGGAGTCAACGGGATTGACGCCACCAGGCAGATTCTGCGCGCGAATCCAACCACCGGCGTCATCGCGGTCACCATGCTCGAGGACGACGCCTCTCTTTTTTCCGCCATGCGGGCCGGCGCGCGCGGCTACGTCCTCAAAGGGGCTAATCATCAAGAGTTGTTGCAGACGGTGCGCGCGGTGGCCAGGGGCCAGGCGCTGTTCGGCGCTCCTATTGCAGCCCGGATCATGGCTTTCTTTAAAGACATTGCATCCAATCTCGAATTCGACCTGCCCAGAGAAGCTTTTCCCGAACTCACCCCTCGCGAACTGGAAATCCTGGGGTTGATTGCTCAAGGCGCGAACAATGGTCAAATTGCCGAAAAACTCGTCATCAGCGATAAGACCGTACGCAACCATATCACCAGTATTTTTAGCAAGTTACAGGTTGCCGACCGCGCTCAAGCCATCGTCAAAGCTCGTGACGCCGGATTGGGTTGATTCGTCAAACACAACGACGCACCGGCCCTTGCCTCAGATACATCTGGCGCGCTCATATAGTCCTCGCTATGCTGTTGGCAGCCTGTAGCGGCACCTACTTCACCCACCGTGCCGCCAGGTGCGAAGTCGGGCGTCCGCCTCCCTTTGCCCCGAGACGCCCAGCTTGCTGTAGGCCTGGCGGCAGAACTTTCTGAAAAGTTGAAGTAAAATAGCCAATATGGCACTCAATTGTTCTACCAGACAGCACGCAGTTGGAGACGGTAGCCGAACGGGTCGGAAGAGCAGGGGGACTGGTCGAGCCTACCCAGGATGGATTCATAGTGCACGATCCGTCCCAGATTGGCATCGTGCTGACTGTCGAGAAATAACAGGGCTTCGACTTTGCACTAAACGTTGCGAGAAGGTCATCCATAAACGACAAAGTTTTTCTGGCCACTTTTGATAAAGGAATCGCCCGCGCGGAATACAGCGTCGATGGGGATTGGACTGCCGCACAGTTGGCTCCAAAGCACCAGGTCAGCTGCCTGGCCGCCGACCCGTCGGACCGGCGGCTAGTGTACGCGGGAACGCGAGATGGCGTGCTGCGCTCGGAAGACTGCGGCCTCAGCTGGCAGCGCAGCGGCATGGAAGGTCACATCGTCAAATCGCTGGCGGTCAGCCCGCACGATTCCAATGTGATTTATGCCGGCACAAAACCGGCGCTGCTGTTTGTCTCCAACGATCGCGGGAAAAGTTGGACCGAGCTGGAGGGATTCCGCCGCATTCCCAACCGCTGGTGGTGGTTCTCCCCTGCCGAACCGCCAGACATGCGCGCTTATGTCATTGCCATTGCCCCTTCCCCTGGCGACCCAAACGTCATTCTTGCCGGCATCGAGTTCGGCGCCGTCGTGCGCAGCGAGGACGGTGGTCAAAGCTGGTCGGGGCACCGTACGGGCGCCTTGCGCGATTGCCACTCCCTGAAGTTTCATGCGGATGACGGCGACTGGGCCTATGAAGCGGGCGGCAGTGGCGGCGGTGCTTCGTTCAGTCGTGACGGAGGTCGCACCTTTCACAAAGCAAAGAGCGGCCTGGCGAAAAACTACGGCATCGTCTGTGCGGCCGATCCAGAGAAGTCGGAAACCTGGTACGTCTGTGTCGGGTCCAGTCCATTTAACGCCTTCGGCAAAAACCCACAGGTCTATCTCTACCGGAGCGCGGGCGCTGCTGGCTGGCATCCCATCGGCTGGCAATCACACCCGCTGCCCGTCGCGCCGACGGCGCTGACCACGGTTCCTGGCGCGCCGGGTCATCTGTATGCTGGGCTGTACAATGGCGACGTCTGGCACACGGCCGATCTCGGTGACTCCTGGGAAAAATTACCGTTCAGCTTTGAAGGCGTCTGGTTTTCATTGCTGGTCATCTGAAAATGACCGCCTAACTCAATCCCGCATCCCTGGCCCGGATAGCGGCCTGGGCTCTGTCGGCCACCTGTAGCTTATTATAGATGTTCGATACGTGATTGCGTACCGTTTTCAAAGTAATCGTCAAGCGCTCTGCGATGGCCGCATTTGATTCTCCCCGGGCGATTAAGGCCAATATTTCCCGCTCCCGTTCCGTGAGTTCGGGGAAAACTTCTTGCGGAACTTGCTGGCGCGTCCTGGCAAAGTAATCCGTCAGGCGCGTCGCAATCGCCGGGCTGAAAATTGCTTCTCTCTCGCCCACAGCCCGAATAGCTCGCATCATGTCCTCTTCATCCGCATCCTTTAGGATATAACCGAGGGCGCCAGCTCGCAGCGCTGTGAAGATGGAATCGTCATCTTCAACAAGGGTCACCACCAAGATGCGAGTATTCGGACTGCGTTTGTTTAGTTCCCGAGTGGCCGCCAGCCCGCTACCATCGGGCATCTGCAGATCCATCAGCACTACGTCGGGCTGATGAGCCAGCACCAATTCCACAGCTTCACGACCGCTTTTCGCTTCGGCGACAAGGGTGATTTCGGGCATGGTTTCCAGCAGCGACCGCATTCCTTTGCGGAAGAGCGGGTGGTCGTCTGCAATCAGCACACTAAGAGACTTCATGGATTTATGTCTCCGGTAAAGGCAGTGACGCCAATACACGGGTACCGCCACCCGCAACTGGCTCAATCAAGCAGCAGCCGCCCAATTCTTCTGCCCGTTCACGCATGGATAACAGGCCAAGACCGGTATTCCGCGAACGACCGTCTCCCACTCCTACACCATCATCCACAACTTCCACCATTAGCTCATCGGCTATTTCCAACCGAACCTGACAGCGCTGTGCCTGAGCATGATGCACGACGTTGGTCAAAGCCTCCTGGACGATGCGGTAAGCGGCTACTTCGACGGCCGCCGGGAGCGGTGGCAACGTTTCTGGTGCTTCAACTTCTACTTGCAATGTAGCATCCGCCCGCTCGTCTGGGCGGTTGCATTGGGAAGCCTGCGCCCGAAGAGCTTCGACAAGCCCCAACTGGTCAAGTGTTGGCGGCCGGAGTTCGTAAACCAGGTGGCGAATATCTTCAATTGAGGCGCGAATGTCTTGCCTGAATTCTTCGGCAAGGGCTTCCGCCTTCTCCGGATCGCTGCGAATCGAGCGTCGCAGAGCGCCTGCCTCTAAGTTGAGCGCAGCTAGTGTTGCCCCGAGGCCGTCATGAAGATCGCGCCTCAAGCGGCGGCGTTCCTCTTCACGAGTTGTCACCAACTGGCGGCGGGAGTGTTGTAAAGCGACTGTTAATTGAACAGTACGCACCGCCGGACCAGCCTGATGGGCGATATTCTCTAGCAAACGTCTATCTATCTTGCTGAACGATTCTCCCGGTTCACGAGGAGCGACGATGAGCTGCCCCACCGATTCACCCTGATAGATAAGGGGTAAACTGACAGTGTCTGCCCCTTCGCTACCGCTCCGGGCAGCGATTTTGAACGCCTCGCCAGCTCGCAGGCTAATAGCTACAAAAGGTAGTTTCAACGTCTGGGCGATAGTTTCAACCAGTGTGGATAACACGATCTCAGGGGCAAGAGCCGCTTCCAATCGCCGGCCTAATTGCGATAGTGCCGCCAACGGGTCATCGCGTTCACCGTAAACTAAGCGGTTGACCCCACGCTGCAACCGCTCTCGCAACGGTTGAAAGAGGACGGCCACCAAACCCGTTGCCAGTAGGGCGATGAGGGGGTTACCCTGGCTCTGAAATAAAGTGCCTAGGCCGCCCACGATCAGGACAAAGGTTGCGATGACACAAGCCGTCAACATACCATACACTAGCGTGCGGTTGATCACCATATCTACATCCCACAGCCGGTAGCGCAAGATTGAAAGAGCGATGGTCAGTGGGAGCAAGGGAATCAGAACAGAGATGAGCGGTCGAGTAATAAGAAGGAAATAAACGCGCTGTTCAGAAGGTGAGCCCGGCGGCAAAGTAGTAGCGGCAAACACCCATATCAACATGACAGCTAGTGAAGTTGCCAGACCGAACACGACCCACTTTGTCTGTTGCCGTTGTTCCGGCCCGGATGCTCGGCGATAGCGATAGATTTGCGCGCCCAGCCCCAGACTGACAGTGGCAAGAAGCGGGAATGTCCCAATCGCGCCTACCCTGGTTGCCGTGCCAACAAAGGGAGCTGTCAGGAGAATGATGAACCAGCCAATGACACGAGCAGTCCGGCCATGGGGGACAAAGCGGCCGTCGGGAAAATAGAAGAGGAGCAGCATGATGGCGGCATACCCCACCATGCCCAGGAGGGTCAGGGGTGATCGAGACGCCGGATATGCGCGCCAGAGCGCATCATCGCTGTCCGTGAAGAATACGGCCCCGAGATAAACGAGGGTGAAGGAGACTAGCAGGCCCATCCAATCGGCCGATTTACGCCAGGCAATAGCGGCCCCAATGGTGAAGAATGCCAGCGCGATACCGATATTGGACAACACAAAGAATCCGGCGATGAAGCCAACAGGTAGGCCCAGTTGGGCCAGCGCCGCTAGATCGCCGGCCGATAAGGCAAAGGGATCACACGTACCACCAGCGCAGGCGGCGGGAACACTTGTGGAGTTTTCTAGGGTGCCAATAAGCCACAACGTAAATACCAGGACGGCGAGAATCAGCCAGAGAATTCGCGCGCTCTTGAACCACCGCTCTGCCAGGAGAAGGCGTGCTTCTTTTGATGTCCTGTCTCTCATGATGAACTTGGTTGCTGCCAGAGATTCGTACAGCCGTTTCAGATCACATTATAGATCAAAACTGGCCCTCACTTGGGCTAAGTTACGTGCCGGTCTCCACTAGTGGGCGAATAGTAAGGCGCCGCCAAAGACGAGCGGAAAGAGGACAGCCACCACTGGAGCCCCAACTGGACCAAGATACAGCAACGTCCAGGTCAAGCTCCAGCCAATGGAGAACCAGCCAACCCATGGTGTCAGGAACTGCGTACGCAGGATGGCCCAACCATACCCGGCCATCGAGACCAGGTAGGCAATCATATAGGTGCGCTGTATCGGGTCGTTGACCCAGCGGCG
>JAICPS010000484.1 GCA_025929715.1 Anaerolineae bacterium
CCCTACGGCGTCCGCGCCCTCCTGCTGGCCATCGTCACCATCTGGGCCTACATCTTCATGCACGACATCGGCTACGCTCCCCGCGCCCTCACCGCCGCTGCCATTCCCGCCGAAATGCGCAAAGTCGCGCGCGAGAGCGTTTCCTTCGGCTGGCGCAAACAGCCCGTGCGCCTCATCATGATCGTCAGCTTCATTCACGGCCTCTACTTCATCTGGGGCTTCTACGCCGCGCAGCCTTACTTGCTGGATCTGCTCAACCGCCCTGACGCCATCTGGGTCTCCGGCGTCGTCGCCGCGCTCGTCTCCATCAGCATGATGTTTGCCAGCTGGCTGCTCAACCGCTTCGTGAATCGCTTCCGCTTCCGCACCACCCTCCTTGTCGCCGCCGCCGGGTTACTCAGCGTCTCCACCATCGGCGTCGGCCTGGCCCAAACCTTCTGGCTCGCCGTTCCCCTCTTCCTGCTCGGCACGCTCGCCTTCGGCATCATCATGCCTGTAAAACAGGCCTACTTGCATAAGATCATCCCGTCAGCGCAGCGCGCCACCGTCATCTCCTTCAACAACATGCTCGACAGCGCCGGCGGCGTCGTCGGCCAGACCGGCCTCGGCTACCTCTCCCGCCAACAAGACATCGCAACCGGCTACGTAACCGGCGGCGCCGCCACCATCCTCGCCCTCCCCATCCTCTTCCTCCTCCGCCGCCTGGACGAGCCGGCGGATCGCATCACCGGCCGAGGGAAGGCGCCCGAGGCGGGAGATTTGAGAACTGGAGAACTTGAGATTGGGGATTAGCGATAAGCGATTAGAGATTGGAGATTAGTAGAAACGACGTAGGTCGGAAACCAATCCCATTCGCGAAACTAACTTGTCTCCGACCTGCCTCGCCCCTACCCCGGCCTCACCCACACCCCTACCCGATCCGGCTGTACCGTCTCCTGCACCACCGTCACCAACTCCCCAACCAGCTTATCAAGATCCACCTCATCCCGCGCGCTGGCCGCGAAACCCGCCAGCGCGCGCGCCGCGTCATACTTGTGCCGGTAAAAGCGGCGGTCGATCCAGCCTTGGATGCGCTGGCGCAATGGGCTGAACAACGCCGCCACCGCCAGCGTCGAAATCACCGTCGCCAGCTCTGTCCGCTCCGGCAAAACCAGTTGCAGCAGCACCACCGTCGAAAAGTAAACCAGCGCCAGCGCCCCCGTCAGCGCGCCGTAAACTAACGTGCGGTTGATGACCAGGTCCAGGTCATAGAGATTGTGGCGCAGAATCGCCACGCTCACCGCCAGCGGAAAGCCCAGCATCATAATGAATCGCGGGTCTACAATCAAGGGCACGCTGATGCCTGCTCCCTCGGTAACAATCACCACAATGAAGCCCACGACAATCGTCACCGCCAGGAACATCAGCCAGCGCAACTGCTGGCGTACCACAAGACCCGACCGCCAGTAGCGGAACAGCGGAGCCGTCATCGCCACCAAAAACAACGAAAAGCCGCCAAACCAGGACCAGTCGCCCAGCGGCGCCATTGGCGCCAACGTCGCCGGCCGCGCCAGTGGATTTCTCGCGAGAAGCAACACATCTTCACCGGCCCACACGGGATAGAAAGTGATAGGTCCCGGCGCGAACATCGATCCCATCAGAAGAATGAGCCAGAAAAGAGATGCCCCCGCCAGCGGAAGGAGCCAGCGACGTGAATAAAGCCGCCCGTCGGGATAAAGTACCACAAATAGTGACACCAACCAGAAGACGAAAATCGACGTCCAGTTTTGAATCCAGGCCGCAGCAACGGCCAGCGGCGTGAAGCGGAACGCCACCCGCAGCGAGAATATAGCGTACTGCGCCGACAACATCTGCGCCGCCAGCAGCGTCGCCACGCCCAAAAACAGCCAGCCGATGCGATTCCCCCGCCGCCGCGCCACGATCAGCGCGCCCGGCGTCGCGTAAGCCAGAACGCTCAACGCCCCCACGGCACTTTCCCACGGCTCCACCAGCTCTCGATTGCGCCAGGCCAGTCCCACCATCGCCACCGCAGCCGCGATCACGACCGACCACAACAACCACGGCGCCCAACGACCAACCTGACCTACCCCATTACGCCACATACAGGCAGTATAGCAGCTTTTCGTCTGGTAAACGTTACGAGCGACCGCCGACAGCTGCCAACAGACCCTCGTCCCCACACTCCACAAACCACAAACCACACGCTACAATCCCCCCATGCACCTCACCCCACACGACCAGGCCATGCTCCACGGCGACGAAGGGCCCGCTGTCCAGTTGGCCATGCGCATTCTCACCACCATGGCCCGAGTCTACGGAGCGCAGCGGCTACTCCACATCACTTCCGCGCACATCGACGGCTGCCTCTACCACGGCTACTCGGGCCTCGAATTCGCCCAACGCCTGGTCGAAGGCGGGGCCCGTGCGCGCGTGCCAACCACCCTCAACGTGGGCGCCGTGGACCTCATGCACCCCGAACACTTTCGTGGCAGCGAAGAACTTGGCCGGCACGCGCGTGCCCTCATGGCCGCCTACGAAGCCATGGGCTGCCAACCCATCTGGACCTGCGCCCCCTACCAGACCGTCCAGCGACCCCCCTTCGGCGCGCAGATCGCCTGGGCCGAAAGCAACGCCATCGTCTTCGCCAACTCCGTCCTCGGCGCGCGCACCAACCGCTACGGCGACTTCATTGACATCTGCGCCGCGCTCACCGGCCGCGCCCCTGCCACCGGCCTGCACCTATCCGAAAACCGCCGCGGGCAGCTCCTCTATCGCCTGCAAGACCTCCCCCAACACCTCTTGCGCGAAGATGTGCTCTATCCCGTGCTCGGCTACCTTGTCGGCGCGCAAAGCGGCAGCAAAATCCCCGTCCTCGACGGCCTGCCGGCAGATACAACCGAAGACCAGCTCAAAGCCCTGGGCGCGGCAGCCGCCTCCTCCGGCGCCGTCGCCCTCTTCCACGCCATCGGCGTTACACCCGAAGCCAACACATTCCGCGACGCCTTCCACGGCGCGCAGCCAGAGCAAACTATCGAGCTAAGCATCCACGACCTGCGCGCAGCCCTCGCTCGCCTCAGCACCGCGCCCGACGGCAAAATCGACGTCGTCGCCCTCGGCAGTCCCCACTTTTCGCTGCAAGAGTTCGAGCAGCTAATGCCGCTCATAACACAACATCCGCCCCATCCTAATGTCCAATTCATCGTCTGCACCAACCGCCTCGCCCTCGCTGCCCTACAAAAGCGCGGCTGGCTGCAAACTCTGCGCGACGCCGGCGTCCAGGTCGTCGTCGACACCTGCGTCGTCGTCGCGCCCATCGTCCGCGCCCGCCACGGCGTGCTCATGACCAACTCCGGCAAATTCGCCCACTACACCCCCGGCAACACCGGCCTGCAGGTCATCTTCGGCAGTCTCCAGGAATGCGTCCGCTCTGCAGAAAGAGGCTCCGTGTGGCGCGACGAAGGGCTTTGGCGATGAGATTGGGGTTGGAGAACTGGAGATTGGAGATTGACCGAACTGCGTTCGGGCGAGATTGGAGATTCGTCATAACGAATAACCGCTAACACCTAAATTCGTGAAATTCGTGAAATTCGTGGCAGAATCACCCGTTCAACCCATCACCGCCCCCGCCCTTGTCCTCGCCGAACCCCTCAGCCTCTGGGGCGGCCTCGATCCGCAAACCGGCGAAATCATCGACCGCCGCCATCCTTCTTCCGGCCAAAACGTGAGTGGCCGGATCCTCGTCATGCCTGCCGGCCGTGGCTCCAGCAGCGCCAGCAG
>JAICPS010000655.1 GCA_025929715.1 Anaerolineae bacterium
CGTTATTGCTGGGCTTTAACGCGGATGGCTTCGCCGGCTTGCTGCGCGAGTTTTTCCGGCAAGGTTTTTACCCACCCGCCTTTGCCCTCGTCCGCCTGCTGGGCCTGGCGGCGGTGGACCTGTCGGCCACGACGGTGCGTATCTTCAGCGTGCTGGCCCTCTTTTTCGGCGTGCTGGTCATCTATGCCATCTGCCTGGAGCTCGACAAAGAGCGCGGCTGGTTGGCGGGCCCCATCGCCTGCGGCGCGACACTGACAGTGCAGCCGCTGCTGATTAACTCGGCGCTTGTCATGGAGGAAGCGCCGGGACTGCTGGTTAGCTTTCTCTTCCTGTGGGTTTATCTCAGAACGTTTGGGCGCAGCACTCCGCGCCGCCTGGCGCTGGCAAGCGCGTTGCTCCTGCTGGTATTTCTAACCAAATTCACCTACGGCCTCGCCACGTTGGCCACGGCCGTGCTCCTAGAGCTGTCCTGGACCGCGGGCAGGATGCCCGCACGGAGCGGGCAGGATGCCCGCGGTCCGACTGCCGGAGTTCCGGCCCGCCTCCTCTGGCTCTTCGCTCCCTTTTTGTTGGGCATACTCATCTGGTTTGCCTACCCCGGAAACGTTCGCCAGTTTCTCGACTACGTTACCGCACAACCCGAAGAGGCGTATCTGCTTACCCTCGAAACCCTGCTGTTCTACCCTCGCAGCATTGCCCTGGCGCAATCACCGGCCCCCATTTTCGCACTGCTCACGGCGCTTGCCCTGCTGTGGAGCCTGACGCGCTGGCGCAACGTCGCCGTGCGCCTTCTGCTCATCTATTTCCTGGTCGGCCTGGCAATGATGACCTTGAACAGGCCGCAAAATCCCCGTTTCATCGCCACGTTTGTGCCCGCCGCGCATATCCTCACCGGCCTGATGGTGGCGCGGATGGCGGATGAACCTCTAGGAAACGGTCGTACGGGCGCTTCGCGAAGCGCCCGTACTCCACGAACCGCCGCTACAGCACGCGGTCGCATTGCGGGCCTGGCAGTCGTCCTCGCCATTATCGCCCTCAGCGTGCCCAACGTCGTCGAGCGCTTCAGACGCTATCCGGCGGCGGTCAACGCGGCTTATGAAACCGATCCCCGCCTGAACGACCTGGCGCGATGGCTCCAGGCCCAGATTCCAGACGGCCGCCGCTTCTACCTGGTCAATTACTGGGACCACTTTGGTCCGCAGACGATGGCCTGGAGCCTGGGCAAAGAAGCGCTTGCACGCGACATCGACGGCAATTTTTCCGATATGCTAATGCCCGGCGCGCTGCTATCCCCCGCTACGCCGCAGGCGACGCAAGAGCTGCGAGAAGATATCCTCCAGAGCGGCGTCTCTTACGTCGTCGTCCTGGAAGGCAGCCCCTGGGGCTCCCCCTTCTGGCCCGAATACACCGCCGCGCTTCAGGATAGGCTGGTTGTGGAGGGGGAGAATACTGTTAATGTTGGTGGGGGCGTTGAGATAAAGGTGATTGTGTACGGGTTGGTGAAGGGAGATTGACCGAACGCAGATCGGTCAATCTCCCCTATCCTCCACAAACCAATCAATCAAACGCCTCGATATACTAATCCTCGGCGGCACACGGGGCATGTTTTCCGCCGTGAACCAGCCGGCTTCGGCGATTTCCTGCGCTTCTAGCACGATTTCGCCCGCCGCGTATTCGCAGGTGAAGGCGATCATCAGCGAGTGTGGGAACGGCCAGGGCTGGCTGCCAAAGTAGCGGATATTCTTGACGTCGATGCCCACCTCTTCCTTCACTTCGCGCATCAGGCACTCTTCCAGCGTTTCGCCCGGCTCCACGAAGCCCGCCAGCACGCTGAAACGGCCCGGCGGGTGGCGGTGCGAGCGCGCCAGCAGCAGCCGGTCGCCGCGGGTGACGGCGACGATAATCGCGGGAGCCAGGCGCGGGTAGCTGCTGTGTCCACAGGCCGGACAGATTTTCACGCGCTCGCGCGCATCGGCCTCCAGCGGCGTGGCGCACGCGCTGCAGAATTGGTGCGTGCGGTCCCAATCGACTATCTGCACGGCGCGGCCGGCGATCCAGAAAAAATCTTCGTCCAGCAACCCGTATAGCCGGCGCAAATCGACCAGCTTCATGCCCGCTGGCGGCTGCACGTTTGGCGGCAGCTCGGCCGAATAGCATGCCCGCTCGTCCAACGCGCCCAGATACTGGGTCCGCAGCGGCGACACACCCAGCGCCTCCAGCGACGGCCCCCAGGGCACCATGGCCCCCGAGCCGTCTGGGTCGCGCGCCGATTCCCCGTTTTCCTCAAGCGTCACTAACAGCTCATGGTCGCAAAACGCGAACCAGTAAGCCCCATCCACAGGCCGGGCGGGTGCGGTTATGCCCGGTCGGAAGGTGTGGTTCGTGAGCGAGTAGCGGTGTTCGGTACGCTGAGGCATGCTGGGATTGTAGCATATTGAGGGCGGACGGCAGACGGCGGTCAGCGGTCTGTGCTCTGCAGCCAGCTGTC
>JAICPS010000106.1 GCA_025929715.1 Anaerolineae bacterium
CTATAAGCCAATGAAACAGTGGTTTGCCATTCATACAAAACCGCATATGGAGAAACGTGTTGCGAGCGCACTCGAAGGCCACGACATCGAGACCTACCTACCTGAAACGACGGGTGCGGCTGCACATAGATCACGCTCGCTCCCCTTCTTTCCGGGTTACCTCTTCATTTACGTCGACCTCAATACGGCCAATCCATCCCATTGGCGTTGGACTCCGGGCGCACGCTATCTCGTTGCCTATGGTAATCAGCCAATTCCCATCCCCGCAGAAGTAATTGCCTTAATCGATCGTAAAGTAGTCGAGTTGGAATCACGCGGTAGGCGGCCGCCAGAACAGTTTGAGCCTGGCGACCAAGTTCGGATCAAGAATGGTCCATTCCGTGACATGCTTGCTATTTTCGAAAGTTCGACCCGTCCCGGCCAGCGAGTCCAGCTTCTGCTACAGGCGCTGAATCGTTCAGTACGCGTGTCAGTTTCGCCGTCCGCATTGGAAAAGGTTGCAGCGGACATGGAACAGGAAAACGGTAATCGCGCGCGCCGCACCCGTGGTCGAGGGCGGTACATCCGCTCTTGAACACGCCGCCAGTTGCTCTCTGTCGTAGCCACTGCTCCAGAGAGCGTTTATCAGCCTGGACAGCCGCCAGTTTTTTATCATCTGGCGGGCGGCGGAGCCTGCCAGGTCCAGTGGTCCGGAACGGAGTCAAGCAAGCGCCAGTAAATTACACCGAAGGGCGTTTCTAGCCTAAAGGTTTCACGATTATGTCTGTTCGACTATTTAGTATCGCTATTTCCATTACACTTCTACTACTCCTTCCTCTGATGGCGCTTGATTTAGCAGGGGCAAATGTGGTGCAGGCTGCTCCCCCTGCCCAGTCGTCGCCCACCGCCGAGCCATGCGGACCAGAAGGCAACAGCATTTGTACGCCAACCCTAACGCCAGCTCCAGCGACAACAGCTAGTCCTGATACGAGCACGGAGGGGGGTGACCCTGAAGCGACCACAGACGACCTCTGGCTAGAGCCGCTGAATCTGTCACAGTCGGGTGCAGCGTCTACGTTTCGAACTGTAGTCGATCAGAGTGGCGCGATGCACGTGATTTGGCAGGAAACCGAGAGTGAGTGGTTTAGCTATGTAGAGGGTAATGGTCTCGAATGGACCTCTCCGCTAACCGTGGAGGTGCCGTTTGGCACGCTGGCCTATTATCCTGATCTTGCTACGAGCGAACCGGTTCCACTTTTTTGGCCAGAGCTAGTGCCCGGTGCGGACGGCCGCATCCATGCCTTCTGGATCGACGAGACTGGGACTCTACAATTCAGCAGCGTGGATGCCGAGGAGTTTAGCAGTTTTTCGGCCTGGGACGAGCGAGAGTCGCTGAGCGAAGGCGTTCTCGCGCTGGACGTCATCTCTAAAAGTAATGGGCAAGTGCATCTCGCTTATATTAGCTCGGTGCAGATAGAAGAATCTCCGCCGGGCGTCTACTATCGCCGGCTGAGCGAGGCAGACGAGGTTTGGTCGGAACCTAACCTCCTTTATCCTTCTCTTTACCTCGGTTCAATTACTGCCGAGCAGGCTAACATTCAGATCACGACATCGAACGGCGGCGCGAATGTTATTGTGGTGTGGGATGACCCTCTATTAGAAAAGGTGTTCCAGGCTCGTTCTGGCGATTCTGGCCAATCCTGGGCGCCGGCCTCGCAAGTAGACGGTAGGGAACTGGACGATGACGCTACAGGCAACGGCCCTTCCAAGATTTCAGTGGGTGCGAGCGGGAACAACATTCTGCTTCTATGGCAGGCAGGTCACGGCGCTGTCCTCTGCGGGCAATATTATCAGACATCAACTGATAGTGGAGTTAGTTGGGGACCACGAAGTCGGTTGGAAAGCCCTACGGGGTGTGCCGATCAGAAGCAGCTAATTGCAAATGATAACACACCGATCTTCCTACTAACTTCGAACCTCGACAATACCTATTTACTCGCGTGGAATGGAGAGCGTTGGAGCGAGGCGATTGTTCAGAATCCGTTGAATGAGTTCATTAATCCGAACACCAACCAATTGGTCCAATTAGGTTGTCACGAGGCTCGTTTGGCGGGGGCTGAACAACTTCTTGTATTTGGATGTAATGAGAGCGGTGTTGCCGATATTTGGTTTATTAGCCGGCCAGTCGGCTCCGTAGCGGAGTGGTTTCCTGCCCCTCCAGCCTGGAGCGACCCGGAACTTGGGTTCAGTAGCGCGGGCGAAATGCGTGAACTCAATCTTGTCACAGATACCGAAGGACGTCTCCATTTTTTGTGGACCGAGGACGAGACAAGTCAAATCTACTACACTTTTTGGAACGGTAGCTGGGCGCAACCCATCCCAGCGCTGACTTCACCCGACGGTATGGCCAACGAGCCAAGCATCACCATGTCACCTAGTGGACGCCTGCTCGCCGTTTGGAGTGATCTTGCTTCCGGCGCCATCTATTTCAGCGAAGCTGATCCGTCAGAGGCGGTTGCATCCGGGTCCTGGTCGTCTCCCATCGGCTTGGCAGGGCCTTCATCTCCGGCTGTATCTCCGGAAATCGTGGCCGCGGCAGACGGCAGTATTTACGTGACGTATGTCGTTCCTTTTAACGAGGAAAGAGGCATTTATCTGACGCGTTCAACTGATGCAGGGCAAACATGGTCTACGCCGTCGCTTCTATATGATGGTCGCTCTAACAATCGCACGAGCGTTGGCCAACAACATCTCCTCGTGATCGAAAACAACACGCTTCATCTACTGTGGCAACTTGATTCATTACTTCAGGAAGGAGGCGCGAGCACGCTGCTTTACATGCGGTCGCCCGATGGTGGCGAAAACTGGACACCGGTGGAAACCGTGGTAGAGGCACCGGTTGTATGGAGTGCGCTAGTCAGGGGTATCGGTGGAAATATTTATCGCATCTGGCAGCAGAGTGAAAGCGGCAGCGTCACACTACATTTTCAGTTTTCGTCGGATTATGGAGAGTCCTGGAGCTTCCGCGGTATCCTGGCGAGTGTCACTGCCGATGCCGCTCCTGCGGCGGTAACAGTCGATCTGCACGGAAATGTACATCTATTGCAGCTGACTCGTCGCGTGTTACAGCATTGGATTGCCAGTCAAGAAGGTTGGGTCGTGGCAGAACAGTTAGATATGGAGGAGGGCTCGCTGGCAGCTTCAAGTTCGCTGGAGATTGCCGTAGATGGTTCGAACCGGCTATTCGCTGCGTACGTTGTGTTGGTGCCTGACGAGGCAACTGGAGCGCTTGAAAATGGGGTTGACATGGTGAATCGCTCGCTAGATGGCGCCGTTGTGAGCGGAGCTCCGCTTGCGACCACTGCACCGGCACCGGCCGCAACCCTGAGCGTTACGGCCACTGTTGCGCCTCCAGCATCGCCGACGCCTTCGCCGACGCCAACGCTTGTGTTTCCGACTGTGTTTGAGAACGAAGGGAACGCAGGTATTCCATTTCTGAACAGTAGTAACAGGTGGGTGCGGCTTGCTGTTGCGCTGATACCCGCTGTGATTATCGTACTTGCTGTATTAGTGCTGCGCGGTACAGCCATCTTTCATCGCCGATAATGTTGCAGCACTGCTGCGCAGAAGGAGTGACTCATGAAAATCATTCGACAGATCTGGGATTCCTGGAAGAAGGTCGGCCAGTTTATCGGAGACTTCGTTGCCAGAGTGATACTGACCATTTTTTACGTTACGCTGTTCGCCCCATTTGGTATAGGTGTCCGTCTACTGAGCGATCCCTTAGCAGCGAAGCGGCAGCCCGCAAGGTGGCTTGCGCGAGAGCAGACCGAGCAGAATCTGGATAACGCACGGAGGCTTGGCTAATGTATATCCTGGGTATCTCCTGTTATTACCACGATGCCGCTGCTGCCTTACTAGTGGATGGTATGCTGGTGGCTGCGGCAGAGGAAGAGCGCTTTAGTCGTAAAAAACACGATTACAGCTTTCCCAGCCAGGCGATACAGTTCTGTCTGGAACAGGCAGGTATTTCGGCACGGGACCTAGACTATGTGGTCTTCTATGAAAAACCTTTGCTGAAGTTTGAGCGCATCATGCTGACCATGTTGCAGACATTCCCGCAGTCTTGGGGCGTTTTTCGTGAATCGATGATCGCCTGGTTCAACGAAAAACTCTGGGTCAAAGGCAAAATTCTAACTGAGTTAGACATTCCTGATGAAAAATTACTATTTGTGGAACATCATCTCAGTCATGCTGCCAGTGCCATGTTTTGTTCTCCTTACGACGAAGCAGCGATATTGACCATTGACGGCGTAGGGGAGTGGACGACGACGGCAATTGGGAGGGGTACCGCCGATTGGAACGGCGCTTTGTCCGGAGCGACTCAGAGCCAGCAGCGGAATGAAATTGAGCTGTTCAGTGAAGTAAGGTTCCCCCACTCGCTTGGGCTTCTTTACTCCGCTTTTACCGCGTTCCTCGGTTTTAGAGTAAATAGCGGTGAGTACAAAGTAATGGGCATGGCCCCATACGGCCGGCCAACACGTGTCGACGACGTTTACAAACTCCTTGAAGTTAGTGAAGATGGTGCGTTCCGTCTAAACCTGGACTATTTCTCCTACCATCACTCTACCTCGAAAAGTTTCAACAAGCAGTTCGTCAATTTGTTCGGCGAACCGCGTGTTCACGAGTCAATTTTCTACACGCCAACCACGCACCCGCGCAAGGACCATCCAGAGTGGGATGAGAAGACAGCTCAGCGGAATCAGCACTATGCAGATATCGCTGCCAGCATCCAATGCGTCACAGAAGAAACGATACTCAAGATGGCCAATTACGCTTTTAAGCGTACGGGACTAAAGCGTCTATGCGTCGCAGGTGGCGTCGCGTTAAATTCGGTCGCGAATGGCCGGCTTTTGCGCGAGACTCCGTTCGAAGAGATCTTTATCCAACCGGCCGCTGGTGATGCGGGTGGCGCCTTGGGCGCAGCCCTGTATGCCTATCACGTCTTATTAGGTAAGCCTCGCAAGTTCGTCATGGAACACGCCTATTGGGGAAAACGGTACGATGTGGACGAGATCAGATCGGCAATTGATGCCACAGGCAGAGGATACCAGCTTGTCGAAGATCGAGACGAGTTGGCCGAACTCATGGTTGAAGATCTTTTGCAGAGCAAGGTCATTAGCCTTTTTCAGGGACGCTTTGAGTGGGGCCCTCGCGCATTGGGCAATCGCTCCATTCTGGCCGATCCACGGTGCGCCGATATGAAGGAAATTGTTAACGAGCGCATCAAGTTTCGCGAGCCATTCAGACCGTTTGCTCCGGTGATTCTGGAGGAGCGCGCGGCCGAGTTTTACGAGGGTCTGCATGAACCGTCTCGCCATTACCCCCTACGCTATATGTTGATGGTTTATGACACCAGGAATGGTCAGGGCGAGAAAATACAAGCGGTGACCCATGAGGGTGGTAGCGGACGCTTACAGACCGTTCGCCGTGAGTGGAACCCACTCTACTACCGTGCGGTCGAGCTTTTTGGCGAGGCAACCGGTGTACCCGTGCTGCTCAACACAAGCTTCAATCTTCGAGGCGAGCCTATTGTAACCACGCCTGCTCAGGCGCTCAACACGTTCGGCAAGAGTGATATCGATACGCTGTTTATGGATGGTTTCGTCGTTCGCAAGTAAGGAGATTCAGATGAAAGTCTTTATTCGAAGCATGACCAGCAATGTGGGCGTTGTCAGAGAGTTGCTAACTTTTCTTTGGCAGCGCAAATTGTGGTGGTTGATTCCGATGATCACGGTCCTCCTAATTTTCGGACTGCTGTTAATCTTCGCATCAGCTTCTGGAATTGGACCGTTTATATATACGCTGTTCTAGAGGAACTTACACAAATTTCAAGCATAGAAAGGGAGGCAAAACAATGGACGGTACCAATACTAAACAGGCCATAAAGGACTATATTCTTGGCGAGTTTCTACCTGGTGAGAATCCAGCGCTGCTCACTGATTCGACTCCGTTGATTACGGGCGGCGTTCTCGACTCGCTGGCAATTCTGAAGCTGGTTGCCTTCCTCCAGGATCGTTTTGGAATCGAGGTTGAACCGCACGAGACCGCCGTCGAATACATGGACACGTTGCCTGCTATCACCGATCTGGTGCGCTCAAAACTGGCGTAAGGACTG
Organism: Anaerolineae bacterium; assembly: GCA_025929715.1. GTDB lineage: Bacteria > Chloroflexota > Anaerolineae > Promineifilales > Promineifilaceae > JAAYYY01. The sequence goes on from JAICPS010000106.1 coordinate 6,158, forward strand.
ATCGTGGCTACAGAAAGCGTGGCTTCAGTAAGCATGGCTGCAACAAGCATGGCTTCAAAAAGCGCGTTGTACCAGTTCCTGGACGATTCAGCTGAGGCGCGGCCTCAACATCCTGCCGTCGAGGAGCCCGGAACTGCGAGCGTCAGCTATCAGGAGCTGGCAGAGCTATCGGATAGCCTCCGCGACAGGTTGATCCACCTTGGGGTAGAACGAGGTGACCGGATCGGCATTTACATGCGCAAGTCTGTTGACGCCGTGGTAGCTATCTTCGGCATCCTTAAAACAGGGGCAGCGTACGTCCCTGTAGATCCGGGCGCGCCCGTTTCGCGCAACGCTTTCATCCTGGGCGACTGTGCGGTCAAGGCGGTCATTATCGAAAGCGGGTACGTGGATAAATTTCTTGCGGCTCGCGAAGTCGGCCAGGACATCCCGGAACTCTTTAGCATAGATTCAGACCTCGGCGAGCGCCCAATTAAGCAGGCGCTGGAGCAGGCTCAGGCCCACGACCCGGCACCAGGCTCTGCAACTGCGGATCCCCGGCTCGATGATCTTGCCTATATCCTCTATACGTCTGGTTCTACTGGCAAGCCCAAAGGGGTAGCACTCTCGCATCGCGCCGCGATCAGCTTTGTCGATTGGTGCTCCGACACCTTTACTCCCGACTCAAGCGATCGTTTCTCTTCGCACGCGCCATTCCATTTTGACCTTTCAATCCTGGATATCTACCTGCCGCTTAAGCATGGGGCGACCGTCGTTCTCGTCGAGGAAGGTATTGGCAAGGATCCGCTGCGGCTTGCTCCGTTCATCTCGGAAAATAAGATTACATCGTGGTATTCAACGCCCTCTATTCTGACTTTCCTGGCAGAGTACGGAAATATGACCCGCTACGACTATTCACACTTACGTAGAGTTCTCTTTGCCGGGGAAGTCTTTCCCATCAAGCACTTACGCCGCGTAAAAGAACTGTTACCAGAGCCAGGTTTCTACAACTTGTACGGTCCAACCGAGACAAATGTATGCACCTATTTTGAGATCCCGGCCAAAATTCCGGTCGAGCAAATGCAACCATTCCCGATCGGCGAGGCGTGCTCCCACTATCAATCTTTGGTAGTAGACGAGCAAGGTCAGCCTGTTAGGGCCGGCGAAGAAGGGGAGCTATGCGTACACGGCGACGGGGTGATGCAAGGATATTGGAATCTGCCCGACCGTACGGCCGCAGCATTCCTTGTCGATAGCACGGGCAAACAGTGGTACAAGACCGGCGATATCGTCGTCGAGGAAGCCGGCGGCATATACACCTTTGTCGGTCGCCGTGACCGGATGGTGAAGAAGCGCGGCTATCGAGTTGAACTGGGCGAGATCGAGGCCGGAATTTACCGGCATCCGGCGGTCAAGGAGGTGGCGGTTATCGCACTCCGAGACAAGGATGACGGCGTAGTCATTAAGGCGTTCATTAGCCACACCGGTGAGCAACGTCCCTCGCTGATTGAGATGAAGCAGTTTTGTATGCAGGTCATGCCCAGTTATATGGTTCCTGATCTTTTTGCCTTTGAAGCCAGCCTACCTAAGACGTCGACCGATAAGATTAACTACCAGGAGTTGCTACGAATGAGCATCGCGTAGAAAGGCACGATCGCCCAATCCTGTTGCCTGAGAGAAACCCATCCATGCAAACAATAGGTCCTGTGTACATCCGTAAGTCGTTCGTTCTGATACTAGCCGTTCTTGTCGTGGCAGCAGCTGTTGCTGCGGCGTTTCTAATGGAGACGTTGGGTTACGGTTTCGTCCAGATCGGCGCCCGCCAGGCTGCATACATCTTAAGTGGCGTTACAATTTCCATTGGAGCTCTTGCCCTCATCTCCCCGCCCGAACTGCGCAAGATAGGAGATTGGTTCGTGGTCGGGTCCTCGGCCCTCGGGGTTGCACTTTTATCTAATCTGTTATTTCCGGCGCAGTTACTTCCTACCACAACAAGACTCTGGTTGTTTGCCTCCATCGTCTGTGGCACGGCTCTTATCCGCGGGGCGCAAAGCACGACCGTGAAGCACGGTTACGTCACTTCTCTCAAGTCGCTCTCTCAGGAGAAACGTAACGTTGCGAGGTTGCTAATTATTGCCGTCCAGCTTGGTTTGCTGGTTCTGGTATTTCGTAGCTTCCAGCTTGAGAACGAGGTATTTCAGCACAGCATTCTGACGCTGACGCTCTCCGCTTTTATTATCCATGAAATTCTTGCGCCGCCTTATCGTTTGCCTTTCTTTCTTTGTATCTCGCTGCTCGCCATCCTGGGGGTGCTGGGAATCGGTGGCGGCTGGGTGATAGGCATTGGCGTTGCGCTCATTGGCATTGCCCATCTTCCACTCTCTATTATCCTGCGCGCGGGCTTGCTGCTTGTGGTTGGCGTCGGTCTGACCCTCTTCCGCGCCGAATTGCTTCCAGGTCCAGTGCCTTCCGCCGTCTGGCCTATTCTGGGTTCCATCTTCATGTTCCGCATGATTATCTACCTTTACGATCTCAAGCACTCCAAACGGCCTGGTAACGTCTGGCACTCACTCTCCTATTTCTTCCTGCTGCCTAACGTCGTCTTTCCCTTCTTCCCTGTTGTCGACTACGACACCTTCGGCCGCACGTATTACAATGACGACCGTTTTCGCATCTACCAAACAGGCGTGTCATGGATCTTCCGTGGTCTCGTGCAGCTCATTCTCTACCGGATCGTCAACTATTATTTCGTTATTTCGCCCGCTAGCGTGGCTGATGCCGGCGATCTCGTGCAGTTTGCCGTCACAAACTTCCTGCTATACATGCGCATCACGGGCCAGTTCCACATCATCATCGGCCTCCTGCACCTCTTCGGCTTCAATCTTCCTGAGACCAATCATCGCTACTTCCTCTCTTCCAGCTTCACCGACCTTTGGCGCCGCGCGAATATTTACTGGAAAGACTTTATGCAGAAAGTCTTTTACTTCCCCACCTACTTCAAGCTAAGTAAGTACAAGGGCCGTTTCGGCGGCGCAACCGCCAGCCTCATTGTCTCCGCCGTCTTCGTCTTCATCGTCACCTGGTTCCTGCATGCCTACCAGTGGTTCTGGCTACGCGGCTCGTTCCTCTTTACGGCCGTAGACATCTCTTTCTGGACCATTCTCGGCGTTCTTGTCATCGCCAACATGTATTACGAATCCAAACGAGGGCGCAAGAGAGGACTTGCCCCGCGCACGTGGACTCTTCGAGAAATCGGCGCCCAGGCGCTACGCGTCGCAGCCACCTTCTCTACTATTGCCGTCCTCTGGTCACTCTGGTCCAGCGAATCTATCGGCGACTGGCTGCGCCTGTGGTCCGTCGGCTTCGAGTCGCTAGCCAGCGTAGCCACCCTTGTGCTTGGCTTCGTAATTATCGCCCTGGTGCTCGGCGTCGCCCTGTGGTTCGAAAAGAGCGGACTGGAAGCCACCTTTTTCCGGCGTGCGCAATCCACGCCCTACCACACCGCCCTCAGTTACAGCGCCGTCATCCTCGGACTCTTTCTGCTCGGGAACCCGGCCGTCTATGCTCGCTTCGGTGGCCAAACGCAAGAGGTCATGGCCGAACTCACCGTCGATAGGCTCAGCGACCGCGACGCCGAGCTGTTACTGCGCGGTTATTACGAAGACCTCGTGGGCGTCGACCGCTTCAATGCCGATCTCTGGGAACTATACTCCAAACGTCCCGCAGATTGGCCGGCCCTACACGAAACCGAGGCCGCGCGCGTTACCTCTGACTTTGAAATCGTCGCCCTCAATCCCTCTGTGGACATCGACTTTCACAACGCCAGACTGACGACCAACGAGTGGGGATTTCGCGACAAACCCTACGACCTTGCCCCACCGCCGGGCACTTACCGTGTCGCCATGGTTGGACCCTCCTTCGTAATGGGTTCCGGCGTGGCCGACGAAGAGGTCTTCGAGTCGGTGCTGGAAGATCGTCTCAACCGCGAAGCCACCGGCGGCCAGCACACCGCCTTCGAGATTCTAAACTTCGCCGTGCCCGGCCACTCCGCCTTGCAGGAACTCTACCTGCTGGAAACGGAAGCCCTGCGTTTCCAACCAGACGCCGTCTTCTTCATCGGACACCAGCTAGAGAAGAGCATCACGGCGCGTAACCTAGCCCAAACGTTGCGCAACGGCTCGGAGATACCCTATGACTATCTCGTCGAGATCGGCCAGCGCGCTGGCATTACACCAGGTATCCCACAAAGCGAGGCCGAGCGACTGCTGCGACCCTATCAAACGGAACTCGTGAGCTGGACGTACCGGCACGTCGTCGAACTCGCCGCTGAGCACGACCTGCAGGCTGTATGGATATTCCTACCCACTTTCGAGGGTGAGCTCATTCCAAGCGAAATTGCGGAACTCGAGCAGCTGGCTCAGGAAGCCGGCTTTGTGACCCTAAACCTGTACGACGTCTTCGAAGGCGCTAATATCCCCGATATCACCGTCGCTGCCTGGGACCTGCACCCTAACGCCCCTGGACATCGCCTCATCGCCGACCGGCTTTATGAAGAACTCTTGCAACACGAGGTCATACCAA
>JAICPS010000168.1 GCA_025929715.1 Anaerolineae bacterium
ACCAGAGAGCGTGGAGGCGGCGCATTATGTTTTGCGCGGCGATACGCGTGAGGAAGAGATGGTTCTCACGCTGGTCGATAAACAGATCCGGCTGAGCGCGGAGCCAATTGTGGACGGAGCCACGACGCCTGAAGAGTGCCGTGTTATTTTGCGCTGCCTGGCGCATTTTGAGCTATTTTCTCCCGATGAAAGGAGCGCCGCCGTCCTTGCCGGTTTGCGACCGGCTGCCGATCAGCTGCGCATGCTGGCGGGGATGGGCCCGCGCGTGGTCAGCCTGCGCCAGGGCGCGGGTGGTTCACTTGTGTATGAGCGAGAGCGCGATTGCTTCTGGCGCGTTCCGGCCGCTCCTGCCAGGGTGGTCGACGTGACGGGCGCCGGCAACGCGTACTGTGGCGGTCTTCTGGTAGGATGGCATGAAAGCGGAGACGTGCGGCGCGCAGCGGCCTATGCCGCAGCGAGCGCCGCCATCGCCATCGAGCAGGTTGGGCCGCCGCGCATCGACGGGGCCGCTTCACTAACGGAGGCCGCTTCGCTAACGGGGGCCGCTTCGCTAACGGAGGCTGCTCCGCTTACACAGGCAGTGATGATTGACGCCCGTCGCCGGGCGGATCGCGCGCTGGAGGGAATCTATGCAGTTAACACAGCGGCGCTTTGACGTGCTCGCGGCAGGCGGCGTTGACGTCGATTTGGTTATGGACGTGGACCGCTTGCCCGTCCATGGCGAAAAGGTGGTGGGCAAGTTCGTAGGGCGCCTGCCCGGTGGCACGGTCGCCAACTTTGCCTGCGCTGCGGCGCGCCTTGGCCTGGGCGTGGCCTCGCTCTCCAGCGTAGGGGCGGACGAGGCAGGGAAAATGCTGGTCGCCGATTTTGAAGAATATGGCGTAGCGACTGATTTTGTGCTCGTGCGAGAGGGCCAGGAGACCCATTTCACGGTCATCCTCATCGAGCCGTCAGGCGAGCGCTCGATCGTGGTTGTGCCGATGTTCAGGGAGACTTATGACGACGACACGCTGAATGATGTCATTCCGCAGGCGCGAGCCTTTTACACCATGCCCAACGACGCCGAGCTGTTCCTGCGCATGGCGAAAGTCGCCCGCGCCAACGATGTTTTGGTGATGATCGACGTTGAAGCTACTGTTGGTCTGGATCGCGGCGTGCTGGAGGCGTTGCTGCCCTGGGTACATATTGCTTCGTTCAACGAAGCGGGCCTGGCTGCTATTGCCGGGGAGCAGCCAACGGTCGAAGGTGCGCGACGCTTGTTGAATTACGGTGTGGAGACCGTCGTCGTGACGCTTGGGAGGCATGGCGCCTTGGCCGTCACTGCCGGCGAAGCGGCAGAAGCGCCCGGTTGGCAGGTCGCGGCGCGCGATACGACGGGGGCAGGTGACACCTTCAATGCTGCCTTTCTGACTACGACGCTGCGTAACGACCCGCTCAAAGAGCGCCTAGCCTTCTCGAACGCCGCTGCGGCGCTGGCGGTCACGGGGCTGGGTCCGCGAGGACGCCTGCCGGCGGATGCCGAGGTGAAGGCGTTCATGGCGTCGAGCGCGCTAGCTTCCGGGTAGAGTTAGGAGGAGTCGTCCATGGCCGAGCAGAAAACGATCGTGCGCGGGCGCTGGCTGTTACAGGATGCCGAGAAGGTGATCAATGATGGCGCCGTGGTGATCGACGGCGATCGGATCTTGGAAGTTGGCGACTGGCGCCAGATACGGGAGCGTTATCCGAGGGCCGAGGTATCTGGGTCTGATGAGCATGCGATCATTCCGGGCCTTATCAACGCGCACCATCATAGTAGCGGCGTTACAACCTTGCAGCATGGAATTCCGGACCGCCTGTTGGAACCGTGGCTGTTGACCCTGGCAACGCGGCGCCCAGCCGCACTGTACCTTTCCACGTTAATAAGCGCCGGTCGACTACTGCACACGGGCGTTACCTCTGTCGTAGACGTTTATAGCGGCCGCGGCACGGCCTCGGCGTTTGAAGCGAGCATACGCGAGGGGCTGCGGGCTTACGACGAAGCGGGTATGCGCGCGGCGTACGCCGTGGGCATGCATGAGAAAAGTTACCTGGTCTGGGACGACGACGAAGGCTTTTTGGCCTCGCTGCCTGCTGACGCGCGTAAGGCGGCCGCGGCCTGGCTGCCATCCAAAGATTCGCTAAGCCCCGACGATTTTTTTGCCATCTTTCAGCGGCTGTGGCAGGAGTACAGGACACACCCACGGATTGACCTCTGGTTTGGTCCACCCGGTCCGCAGTGGGTCTCGGCCGATTCGCTCGCGCGCATGACTGAACTCGCCGAGGATTATGGCACGGGGATCCAGACGCATCTCCTGGAATCGTTCTACGAAAGATTACACGGCCGCCGCACTTATGGCCGTCCCACGCTGCTCCATTTGCGCGATTTGGGGTTGCTTTCGCCGCGTATTTCGTTCGCGCACGGTGCGTGGCTGACGGAGGAGGAGATAGTGGCGGCTACTGAGAGCGGGGCTCACGTCAGCCACAATCCCAGCTCAAATCTGCGCCTGCGTGCGGGCATTGCGCCGCTGAACGCCATGCGGGCGGCAGGGCTAAACGTGGCCCTGGGCATGGACGGAACAACGTTGAACGACGACGGCGATATGTTCACAGAGATGCGGCTGGCGCTGAATCTTAACCGCACCACCTGGTTGGACGGGCCCGCACCCGGTGTCGCCGACATCTGGCGGCTGGCGACCGAAGGCGGCGCGCGCTTGCTGCAGGCGGCGGGCCGCCTCGGCCGCCTGGCCCCAGGCTGTGCCGCCGATCTTGTGCTGCTCCGGCTGCATCGCATCCTTTGGCCCTGGGTGGCGCCGGAAGCCGATCCGCGGCTGCTGCTGTTGACCCAGGCCGCCGCACGTGACGTGGAGACTGTGTACGTGGGCGGCGAAGTCGTGCTGCGAGACGGTAAACCGACAAGAATTGATATGGCTGAGGCCGGTGAAGCGCTGGCCGAGACGCTCTCGGCTACCTCTTTTCCTGAGGACGCTGCGCGCAGAGTGCAGGCGCTCTTGCCGCACATTGTGGCGTATTACAAGAGCTGGGACTATGCGGAATCCCGAGACGAATTGGAGCCCTATAGCATCTATAACTCGAGACGCTAAGAGGAAGAAAGGAGATGAGATGACACAGTACAGTGAAAACAGCATGATCGCCCAGGTACAGAGTCTGCCAGAGCTGATCCGGAGCGAGTTTGATGCGTTGGACGGGCGCGTGCGGCAACTGATGAATCACGACGAGTGGCTTTCTGTGAAACGCGTGGTTATTACCGGTTGTGGGGACTCTCATATGGCGGGCGTCGCCGCAGAACTGGCCTTCGAGCAGATCGCCGGCATCCCGACCGAACCAATGCGGGCGATGGACGCGCGCTATGCCGCACCGTATAAACTTTCTCATTTTCCGCGCAACCCACTGGTGTTTGGCATTTCGGTTTCTGGCACCGTGTCGCGTACCCGGGAGGCCGTCGGCTTGTTCCGGGGGCAAGGATTGCCCACTGTAGCCATTACCGGCAACCCGCAAAGCCCGTTGGCGCAGGTGGCGGAGAAGGTGCTGGACTGTAGCCTGCCCGAGTTTCCGTTTGCGCCGGGGGTGCGCTCTTACCGTATGTCGCTGCTGGCTCTGTACCTGCTGGCAATACGGCTGGGTGAAGTACAGGACCGCTATTCGCAACGTGAAGCGAACAGCTTGCGAGAGGAGCTGCGGCGGACGGCAGACGCCGTCGAAGCCACGACAGAAGCGGTGAATGAGCAGACGGCTGAACTGGCGAATGCAATGTCCGAGGAAAAGAGTTTCGTATTCGTCGGCGACGGGCCGAACTTTGGCACGGCGCTGTTTGGCGCGGCGAAGGTGATCGAAGCGGCGGGCCGGCACGCCATGGGGCAGGAGACCGAGGAGTGGGCGCACCTTCAATATTTCACCGACGTAGAAAGCGCGACCCCATCTTTCTTGATCTCACCCGGCTATCGCGGCCATCATCGCGTAGGCGAACTGATGGAACCGTTGCGGCGCATCGGGCGCTCGATTGTGGCCATCACGCCGCAGGATGACCGCGTCGTGGCCCCCGACGCAGACTGGCATCTGCCCGTACACGGGCAGGTGCGCGAAGCGTTCACGCCGCTGGTTTATGCGGCGCCTGTGGAGTTGTTTGCAGCGCATTTGTCGGATGCCGTGGGCAAGCCGTTTTTCCGCCGTGACAACGTCGCCTACGATCCGGGCAAAGACATTCGCGACACCACTATCGTGGAATCAGTCGAAGCGTAGCATTGCGCTCAACTCGCCCAGCCGCTTATTTACCTCGTCCTGCGGGGGGTTGAGGGCATAGAGCGCGCCGTAGCCCTCGACGGCGAATGAGGCAGCGACCGCGCCCATGAGCGCGCTGCGCAGCGGATCCCCCGTCTGCCACAAGGCAGCGGCAAACGCGCCGCTGAAGGCGTCTCCGGCGCCGGTCACATCCACCACGCGCGCCGGGTACGCCGGAACGGTTGTAAAGCGCTGCCGGTCGCGTTCATAGAGCAGGCAGCCATCCGGCCCGCGTTTGATGACGACGAGAGACGGCCCCCAGCTACTGAAGATCTCAGCCGCCTCGTAAGGATCTGCGGTATCTAACAGCAAGCCGACTTCCAGGTCGCTGGGCAAGAAGGCGTCGATCAGCGCGCAGGCGCCGCGGATGGTACGAGCGTTCTGCTGCGTCAACAGATACTCTCCGGGATCGACGGTAACTTGCGACACTTTTCGCTGCCGGAATTCGCGCACCAGCTCGTACTGGCTGCGCAGCGCCGTCGGCGCAAGATGTACGGCCGCGCCCGACATTTCGCCTTGCGGAACGTCCTCCCCAGCTAGGGCCAGCGCACTATCCGGATTTTGCGTGTCAATGGTGGAGTAGCTATACCCTTCGAGTTCTTGGGGCAACGGCCGGCCGATGCGCGCAAAATGGATTTCGGGATCGTGGTCAACGCGCGTCTTTTCGTCGAGGTAAGCGTAAAAAGTACGCATCTCTTGCCAGCCGGGCACTCGCCGCACGAAGGCCGGTGAGATGCCTTTCGTACCCAGCTCGTCCAGCCAGGCCTGTGGATAATTTTCCCCGGCCCGAGCCAGGAGGAATGCCTCGCCAGTGCACATGCGGGCGCCGACGGCGGCATAAACGGCATTGCCGCCGATCTGGTTTAACATGGCCTGGCCGCCGGCAGAGATGAGATAGTCGATGCGCAGGCCACCGCAGATAATGATTTTCATAACCTGAAGCTAAAGGGTAGAGTTAGAGGATGGAGCGTTTGGACCCTTTAGCTCTGGCCTCTTTCCTTACGAACGCTCGACGCGCTGGCGGACCCATGCCAGACGGCCACCGGCTTCTTCTTCTGGCGGCGACGTCCAGGCTGGCAAACCGAATTGCTCGAGAGAGAAGCTGGCACTGACAACAGCGCGCAGTGCCGACTCTAACGGCGAGAGACCGTCGCCGAGGCCGGTCAGGAAGCCGCCGCAGTAGCTGTTGCCGGCGCCTGTGACGTCCACGATGGTTGTGGGGGCCACGGGTAACTTCCAGGCTTCGCCCGTATTCGTCAGTACGAGCGAGCCCCGTTCGCCCATGCGCAGCGCTACGATGGGCGCCCCCCAATCGACTAAGACCTTACACATGTCATCAGGGTCAGAACGGCCGGTAATCATCTGGGCTTCACCTTCATCTGGCGAAAAGAGGGTTAATTGTGGCAGCAAGGCTTGGAACGCGGCGGGGGGCTGCTGTAGATGATCGGGACTGGGCTCGAGTACAACGACCATCTCAGGATTAGCAGACCGCAGATAGCTGATCGCTTGCTGTAACTCGATGAGGCTGCCCCACTGCAGATGGAAGCCGCGCGCCTGCCGATAGGCGTCTGGGAGGTCGGCAAGCGTTACCTTGTGGCGTTCGAAATCGTCAAGATCGGTGCGAAAGACTTCGATGCGCCGCTCATCGGCTTCGAACACCTGCCAGGCGCGGGCAGTGCGGTAACCATTGCGTATAGTCAATCCCTGTAAATCAACTCCAAAGCCTTGCAATGCCGCACGATGTTCCGGGCTGAAGTCAGCGCCGGCTGATGCGGCAAAACCGATGTTTCGGTTCCAGAGGCGCATGCCGACCAGCGCGTGTAATCCGGCCCCTCCCAATACATTCATAAACGTCTGTCCGTCGGGCAAGACGATGTCGTCGATGATCAGGTTTGACAGCGTCACGTAATCGACTTTCATGAGACGACCTTGTGCCGGGCGCGAACGGTAACCGGACTATGGACCACAAGCGCCAGAATAAGTGTGCCTACGAGACCAACCAACGCGCTAACAACCCAGACAAGGGTGATGCCGGCCTGCTCGTAAATGAAACCCGCAGCGAAGAGGCCCAGGCTGGGGCCAATGCCGTGCAGAGCCGCCGTATAAAGAGCCTGTCCAGAGGCGCGCCACTTGGCGAGCAGCAGGCGATTCACGTAGACTACGCCGACGACGAGGAGCGACGTCATGGCAATGCTGTGCAGCGCCTGTGTCGGCAGCACCAGTAGCGGCCGGTCGATGACCGCATAAAGCAGCCAGCGCATGGGCAACATGGCCACACCTCCCACCAGTACCAGTCGCATCCCCCAGCGGTTGAGAAAGGCAGGAACGCGGGCCATGAGCGGCACTTCCAACAGCGCAGATAACGCCTGCGCCGCGCCGATTAGCCAGCCGGCAGCGGCGATGTCGACCAGGTACACCGCCAGGTAGTTGTTCACAATGCCCGTGGTAAACCCGACCAGGAGGATACCAAGCAGGAAAATAGCAAGGGATCGTTCTTTGCGCAGTAGGTGCACGCCCTCGCGCCAATGCGCCTCGCCATGCACTTCCGCATCGGGTAGCGTCAGGGCCACGAGCCCCAGCGCCACGTGCGCGACCGCGTAAAAAGGCACGATCCACCACACGGCATTATCGACAAACCAGGCGCCGATGCCAAAGGAAGCCACCGAAAAACCGATGGAGCCCCACAGACGCATCGAGCCGAACCCGTCTGGCAATGCCTCGCGTTCCAGGTATTCCAGCGCTAGAGAGGTAGCTAACAGGTTGATCGGGCCTTTCATCATGGCGTGCAGAATGGTGAACAGGAGCAGGAGAGGCAGAGCGGTGGTCAGGCCGAAGCCTAGCATGGAAAGGGCGACGCCAAAGCAGGCCAGCACCAACGCGCGCCTGTGCAGGTGATAGACGTCGCTGAAAAGGCCCCACAGTGGCTGCACCAGAAAACTGACCAGAGGTAGAAGAGCCAGCAGCAGACCGATCTGGCTGCCGTCCAGGCCAATCGACGAAAAATAGAGTGCAATATAGGGGAAAAAGGCGCCGATGGCGACGAATTCCAGGGCGAAAAAGAGCCGAAAGCGGGTGGCAGTGCTGAGCGGCGTTTTGAACATTAACGCGTGCCGGCCCGCTTATGAGCTCGCAACACAGCGTCCACGATCTCCGGCGTTGTCGCCATGGTCACCGCACCGATCGCAGGATCGCTGCTGATGACAGGCTGAATAACGATGCAGCCCCAACGCTCTAAACGCTCGTGGGAGATCGCCGTCTGCGGGTGAGCCCAGAGGCCCTGGTTCATGGAAGGCGCGATGACGACCGGGCAACCGGCGCCCAGGCCGTCGGCGATCATGGCCGTGGCCAGGTTATCGGCCAGGCCGAGGGCGACCTTATTGAACGTGTTGAAGGTGCAGGGCGCGACGAGCAGGGTCCCGAAGGGATAACGATCCAGCGGCGGCTGCCGATATTCATGTATCCAGTGGTTACCGGGTACGTCCATCAGCGGAGCAGGCGGCGAAACAGGGGCGACGTTCGGCGTGAGCACCGAATATACCGTGAATTGTCGCGCCACGAATTCGGCGATTAATTCGGGAACGCGTACGCAACTGCTTGCGCCTGTGACGAATAGAAAAAGTGCATCGGACATTAGCGCTTTCCTCTGGCTCTATGCGCTAGCTCACGTCTGCCAGTTGCGCCAGGCGATCTTGGCGAGGCCGGCAGCGAGCGCGGGAACGTCTTCCTCATTCACTTCCTGGATTGTCGCCATCATGTCCTGGGGCAACGCTTCATAGCCGTGGAGCGCGCCGGCCATGGCGCCGGCCATGGCGCCAATGGTGTCGGTGTCATTGCCGATATTGGCGCCGCCCACTGCGCATTCAAGCGCATCGCCGCCCGCGGCCAAGAAAATGCCGACCGCTGCGGGAACCGACTCAACAGCCATCACCGAGTTCCCGACCGTGGCCTCGATATTGCGTAGCGCTTCTTCAAAGGAGCCTGCCCGTAAGGCTTCTTCAATGGCCAGCTCGATGCGGCGGCGCACGTTCGGGCCGGCGACAGAGCGGCCTTGGCGGCGTCCGGTGGCTTCGCCAAGACGCGCGCCTTCCAACGTGGCCGTGACCACGCGGTAGACGTCTGCATCGGGCAGGAGGGCTACGGCGACACCGGCGGCGATAGCACCGGCCGCGGCCGCCGCAATTTGCGTGTCGTGTGTCGGCTGGCAGGTTACCCAGGCCAGTTCGACCGCAGCCTGGACGTCGCCGGGATGTATCAGGCCGGCGGGCGCCACGCGCATCGCGGCGCCGTTAGTTGCCCCCATTCTGGTCAATTTTCGTGTAGAGCCGCCCACGACGCCGAGGTGGTCGGTGCTTTCACCGCGCGCCAGCGCTTCCAGCAGGGGACGTGTCGTGGGTCCCATCTGGTGGCG
>JAICPS010000187.1 GCA_025929715.1 Anaerolineae bacterium
GTCGAAGGCGCGAAAGCTGAACTGCAGGAGATCATTGAGTTTTTACGCAATCCGCAGCGCTTTCAAAGGCTCGGCGGTGAAATGCCCAAAGGCGTTCTTCTGGTTGGGCCTCCTGGGACCGGCAAGACACTGCTGGCGCGTGCCGTAGCAGGGGAGGCAGGCGTGCCGTTCTACAGCATCACCGGATCTGACTTCATGGAAATGTTTGTGGGGGTTGGCGCGTCGCGCGTGCGCGACCTCTTTCAAGAGGCCAAGCAGCGGGCGCCCAGCGTGATATTCATCGACGAGCTGGATTCAATCGGCCGGCGACGGGGAGCAGGATTAGGCGGTGGCCACGACGAGCGCGAGCAGACCCTAAACCAGTTATTATCTGAGCTGGACGGTTTCGAACCGAGCGAGAACGTAATCGTGATCGCTGCCACGAACCGGCCCGATATTCTAGATCCGGCGCTGCTGCGCCCCGGTCGCTTTGACCGGCGCATCACGGTCGATAAACCGACGATGCTAAATCGCCTGGAGATTCTCAAGATTCACGCGCGCAACAAACCGCTTGCTGAGGACGTGACGCTGAAACGGGTCGCTCGTGGCACGCCAGGTTTTAGCGGCGCGGATCTGGAAAACATGCTGAATGAAGCGGCGTTACTGGCGGCACGCAAAGATAAAGCGGAGATCGAGGCGGAGGATATTGAAGACGCTCGGGACAAAATATTGATGGGTCTCGAACGGGAAAACCTGGATCTAACCGAACAGGAACTGCAGATGATCGCTTATCACGAAGCCGGTCACGCCGTGGTTGCTGCTGTGCTGCCCAATGCCGATCCCATCCACAAGGTATCCATCGTGCCGCGTGGGCGGGCGATGGGCGTGACACAGCAGCTTCCCGAACGAGAAAAATATCTTTACCCGCGAGAGTACATGCTGGACCGCATGGCCGTCATGATGGGTGGACGGTCGGCCGAGGACCTGGTATTTGGCTCTCCTACAAGCGGCGCCGAAAACGATCTCAAGCAGGTCACTAAAGTGGCGCGGAAAATGATTCTGGACTGGGGTATGAGCAAACGCCTCGGCCGCGTGGCGCTTGGGGGTGAAGAAGATGAAGTGTTCCTTGGAGAAGACCTGACGCGCCGCCGCCGCTATAGCGAATCCACGGCGCGTGAAATTGACGAGGAAGTTCGGGACATTGTGGACGAGGCTTACGAGCGAGCAAGTCGAATCCTGAGCCATTACCGCGAAAAACTGGACCTCGTCGCCGAGGCACTCTTGGAACACGAAGAGCTGCCCGGCGAGCGTGTCGTCGAATTGATCGGAGTCAGTCGGACCGAGCGGCGCGATAGCCTCAGCCCTGATTCAGAAGAGGCGATAGGAGAAGCCTCGCAACTACCGCGCCTGGGTCGCGAAACCGCCGACGAAGAGACGGTCTGAATTTCGGTCGCGGACCGCAGGCATCTTGCCCGTTGGCCAGGAGGATGCTCGCGATCCATCAGTATGTCCTAGAATTTCATCGGTAGGCAGGGTAAACTATGGGGGAGATGAGCCGAGACCTGCATCATAGAGCGACAAATCTGATTCACTCTGCGACGAAAGATAACCCTTCAAGTGGCGTCTCCTCGCCCATTTATCAGAGCGCGACTTTTCGCTTTGAGGCACCGGAAGATATCGCAGCAGCGATGGTCAGCCAGGCGCATCCCGAGTTTTATGGGCGCTATGCCACGCCAAACACGAAACAAGTAGAAACGACGGTCGCCGGCCTGGAGAATGGGGAGTCGGCCCTGGCAGCCGCTTCAGGGATGGCGGCTATATCGCTGGTACTGCTTTCTTTCCTTGACGCAGGCGATCACATCGTGGCGCAGAATACGCTATATCCCACGACACAAAAGTTGATCGCGCATAAATTGCCGGCGTTGGGTATCGAGTCCACCCTGGTAGACCAGACTGACCCATCCGCCTTCGCCGCCGCAATCCGCCCTAATACGCGGCTGATCTACGTTGAGACGCCTGCGAACCCGACGTTAAGTCTCACCGACCTCGCCGCGATTGCCGATCTTGCGCGAGCGCAAGGGATCATGACGGTTGCCGATAATACCTTTGCCTCCCCCTACAATCAGCGACCGCTGGCGTTAGGTATCGACGTAGTATTGCACAGCGCCACTAAATACCTGGGCGGACATTCTGACGTGGTCGCAGGTGTTGTGGTCAGCGATGCCGAGCGTATTTCGAGCATGTGGCACACGCACATCATGCTCGGCGGCGTTCTACATCCGATGGAAGCCTGGTTGTTACAACGGGGACTGCAAACGTTCGAGCTGCGCATGGCGCGCCACAATTCCAATGCTCTGTCTATTGCCCAATTTCTCGAGCAGCATCCCGCCGTGCGCGAAGTTTATTATCCCGGTCTACAGAGCCACCCCCAGCATTCCCTGGCTAAGCGCCAGATGACCGGTGGCTTTGGTGGCATGGTCTGCTTTGACTTGAAGGATGGGCGCGAGGCCGGTTACCGTCTACTCAAGCAGCTAAGACTGATCAACCTGGCGGTGAGCCTTGGCGGCACACATTCTCTGATCACCCATCCTGCCAGCACGGTCTCGGCCGTTCAGTCACAAGAAGAAATCGATGCCAGTGGCGTACAGCCGGGCCTGGTGCGCCTGTCGGTCGGACTCGAGCATCCTGATGATCTGATCGCCGATCTCGAGCAAGCATTAGACGGCGGTGAGGTTGCCATCCGCTGAACCAGGCAGTAGTATAGGCGCTATATATTTTTATTGTTATCAAGCTGTTGTTTAGAGAGTGAATGGTGAAAGAAAACCCCGAATATATAACCATACTGGAAGGGCCGACGCCTGATTTTCAGTCAGCGGCCCATTTGTGGATGCAGTCTGTTTATGAGGGACCGGCCGATTCGACCGTCGCCCAGTGCGAGCTTCGCACGGGCAACGGTGAAGATATTTTGGAGCGCTGCCGGCGGGCCTGGAAAGAGGGAAGGCCGGTTCGGCTGGATTTTCCTGACGATCTCCGCATGCGCCAGGAGGTCGACGTCGTCGGTCTGCGACTGCACGAGGTGGACCAGGGCATGGTTTTGACCCTGTGGGTGCGCTGGCCCTTGGAGGAAGAGGACGAAGAAGAGAGCGAATACGATGAATGACCTTCCAGATACAGTCCGCACCTATTTTGATGCGCTAAACGACATTGATCGTTCTGCGTTTTTGTCGTGCTTTGCGGACGATGCCGTCGCGCGCGACCCTTATGGCGGACCCGTTTTCGAGGGCGAGGCTGGTCTGAATAAGTTCTTTGACGGCATGGAACGAACCTGGGAGGAGTTTCAGATGGAGCCGAAGGCTGCTTACAAAGGAGGCGATCGCCTGGCAGTTCCGTGGACGACAACGGCTGTTGCCAGGAATGGCAAACGGGCCGAATTCTCCGGCGTCAACGTCTTCACGGTGGATGGCGGTGGACAGATCGCCGAATTAGAGGCGTATTGGGATTTCAAAGCCATGTTGGCCCAGATCAGGCAGTAGACTTCAGGGTCCGGATATTTTCCGGAAATTCGTGGTTTCCGGGAAAGTGGAAGCACTTCCTAGGAGGATCCATGACATACGAGACAGTTCTCTACGAGGTTGGTGATGGTGTGGCAACCATTACCCTCAATCGCCCGGACTCGCTCAACGCCTTTAACAGTCAGATGATCCATGAAACAGCCGATGCCTTTAAGCAAAGTGGTCGTGACGCTTCCGTTCGCTGCGTAGTGTTGACCGGCGCAGGACGGGCATTTTCGTCGGGTCAGGACTTGAAGGAAGTACAGGAACGCGCTGACGGATTCTCTATCGCCGATCATTTGCGCCAGGGATATAACCGGCTGGTCGAACGCATGATAACGTTAGAAAAGCCGGTAATCGGCGCGATCAACGGCGTCGCCGCCGGCGCGGGATGTGGGGTCGCGCTCGCATGTGACATACGCGTTGCGTCTGACGAGGCAAGCTTCATCCAGGTTTTCAGCAAGGTCGGTCTGATCCCGGATACCGGCTCCACCTGGCTTTTACCCCGTCTCATTGGTTATGCCCGCGCTTACGAGATGGCTGTTACAGCCGACCGCGTGCCGGCAGAACGGGCGCTGCAGTGGGGGCTGGTCAATCAGGTTACGCCGTCTGCCCAGCTCATGGAGATTGTAAGAGCATGGGCCTTGCGGTTGGCGCAGGGCCCCACGCGAGCGTTCGGTCTCACTAAACGAGCCATGATGCGCTCGTGGAGTCTGTCCCTGCCTGAAGCGTTGGAATACGAAGCGATGTTGCAGGGGGCGGCAGCGCAAACCGACGACAATCGCGAGGGCGTGGCGGCATTTCTCGAAAAGCGCCAGCCCCAGTTTCAGGGTAAATGAGCACCGCCTCTTTAGAGCGCGCCGCCGACATCCAGCGCGTCGCCGTGGCCGGCGCAGGCGCCATGGGACGAGGTATCGCCCAGGTAACTGCGTTGGCAGGTTATGACGTCGTCCTCTACGACATCTATCCAAACGTACTGGACGACGCTCTGCAACAGATTCACGCTTCTGTCGAGCGGGGGCTCTCCCTGAAAAAGGTCTCAGAATCGCAGGCGGAGCGCGCCAGGCAGGCCCTGACGACCACGAGCGAGTTGGCCGATTTTGCCGGTGCAGATCTCGTCGTCGAGGCTGTTCCCGAAGACCTGGCAATAAAGCGCGACTTGTTTGCGAAGCTGGATGATCTGGTGGCAGAGGACGCGATTTTTGCAAGCAACACCTCAAGTCTCAGCATCAACGTCCTGGCAGGAACGGTGCGGCGTTCTACGCGCTTCCTTGGAATGCACTTCTTTAACCCGGTGCATATTATGAAACTGGTGGAATTGATCGCCGCCGACGACACTAATGACGACGTCATAGAGACCGCTGTCGCCTTCGTCCAATCTCTCGGTAAGACTCCCGTCCGCTGCAAAGACACACCTGCCTTCATCGTAAACCGGGTTGCGCGGCCCTTTTATGGCGAGGCGTTTCGCTTGCTAGGTGAAGGTGTCGCCGAGGTCGCCACAATCGACGACTTAATGCGTTCAGTTGGATTTCGCATGGGTCCGTTCGAACTGATAGACCTCGTCGGCTGCGACGTCAATTTTGCCGTCACGCAATCTGTCTACGAAGCTTACTTCCATGATCCAAAATATCGGCCACACCCCATCCAACAGCGCATGGTCGAGGGTGGCCGCCTCGGGCGTAAGAGCGGACGTGGCTTTTATGAGTATGACTGATCTAGCTTCTACTCCTGCGTTGCCAGATAGATCCGATTTCCGGCGGCAACAAACAGGCGCAAGGGCGCTTCCGCGACGTCGAAATCGCCCATGACGGTAAACAACTCGTCTCCCCTCACCGGATCAAGCGCCTTGTACTGCGCCAGAAAAGTGCCGCCAAGGCTCGCCTGCACAATGCGGCCGGAGCCGGGATCGGCGACAAAGATGGAAGAATTCAGGCCACTTCCGACGATCCGCACGTGCGTCGGAGCGACGAGCGGCGTTTCCAGCCCACTCGAGGCCAGAGTGCTCTCGTCCCATAATAGACTGTCTTGCCCATAGCGGCGCAAGCCGCCATCTCGATACAGAACGACAACGCTCCCATCTTCACTATAAATTGCAAAGTCCACCGCTAATTCCAGATCGGGTAAGGTGAGCGAACGTTGCGCTTCGTCTACGATAAACCCGTCACCTTCGGCAAAATAGCGCCAGATCTGGCCCGCGCCCGGGTCCAGAACGTAAAGTCGTTCATTGAACTGGCTAATGGCCACCGGACTGATCCACTCGCTGGCCAGGCCAAGCGGCACGGCGCGAACGTTGGAAAAGCTCGGATGGTAAGATAGCAGCGCGCCTCTGGCGTCCAGCACGGCGGCGCCTTCATTCGCCACCTGCGCGCCGCTCGGCCGCCATACCATGTCGATCATTTGCCCGACGATATGGGTGCCAATGGCCTGACCGCCGAATAGTATCTCCTGAGAACCCGGTTCTTCCAGTGTGGTATAATTCTCTTCAGTGTCGTGTGCGAAAACGCGGTTGTTAGCCCCGTCCAGGGTATAGAAGTCCCCGTTAAGTCCCTGGCGTAGGATCACGCCTTTCATTACGCTCCCTTCATCGTATTCGTTCAATACCTGCGCTTCCAGCCGAGTAACGTCGTCTACGCGATCCAGCGCTTCCAGGGCCTGTGTGCGGAGTTCAAGAACCTCGTCGTCGCCGGGCCGCAACGATTCGGCTTCCGCTGCTAGATTAAGCACCTGCAAATAATATGTCCGGGCGTCGCTGTCAGACTCTTGCTGTGTAGCGAGGCCCAGAGCCTGTCGCATTTCGTCATGTATTTCCCCTACGCGCGCCACGCGGCCGCGCTGAACGTAAACGCCGCCGATGACGGCGGCCACGGTCACAGGGATTAACACTGCGAGAATTGCCGCTAGCGCCCATCCCCCACTCCCAACTTCGTCTTCCGGCTCGCGCTGCATGGTGGCCGCAGGGCGCAATCGTTGCATGAATCTGGCAAGCCACTCCGCCAACCGTGAAAGACCGAGCGCCGTCCGGGCCGACGCCCGTCGCGCCGTGTACTCCAGATCTTCGGCCGTTGGCAGATCGATCTCTGGCAGGGAAGCTGTGCGCGTATCTGCGGATGGCGCTCGCTTTTTGCCCGCATCCGACGCACGCACCGGCTGCCGGAGAGGAGGCGTAAAGGATCGTGAGGAATCCGTGCCAGAGCCGGCGGAGGCTATGGCGCTTTCGAGCGTCATGGCGGAGACCGTATCAGGAATACCTACCGGCGTTTCGTCTGTGAACTCTACCAGCAGCAGTCGAGCGGTCTCGCCCTCCAGCATTTGCGCCAGGTACGGAATACTGTCTTCCACGGTGCTATCGACGAGCACCGGCTTAAGCTTTTCAGCCGGCAAATGCGCCACCCGCGGATCGGCCAGCAAGAGCATGTCGCCAGTTTCGAGCCAATTATGGTAATAGCGCAGTTCAAGGCCGGCGGTTCTACCTAGCGCCGTGGTGCGTTCCGGTTCCTGCGGCGGCAGGCGTTCCAGGCCAAAATTGCGACCGATTAGCGCCAGGGCTTCGCCACTTTGTACGACGTATAGCTCTTCTCCGCGCAAAACTGCGCAGGTCACGGCGCCTTCGCGCGCGGCGGCCGAATCGTTGAGGTTGTGGCGAAGTAGCAGTTGATTAGCCTCTAAAATCGCCTTGCGTAGGGTCGCCGTAACGCTTCCGGGAGTCGCGTAGAAGCGCCGCCCAATCACGTCGACCAGATCCTGGGCAAGCGTCGCATATTCCTGTGGGTGCCCGCTGAGGCTCAGGTGAATGAAAAGGGAGTCGCGCGACCGTCCGCGAACTGCTTTACCTGGCGGCGCCTGTGCGACCAGACCGGGTACACTTCTTGCTCCCTGTGGCTGCCCCTCAATCGTATACAGTTGGCCCGTTACTGCCTGTAGGTCCATGAATTCGTCGTTACCCGCTCGGAAGAAGTGACTGGACATAAGGATAACACGCCGCGAAATAGTGGACAATGGCCTAAAACGCGCAATAGCCCTAAAATTACTTCATATACCATAATTGCAGGAGAGAGAAGATCATGAAGGTCGTCCTTGCCGGGGAGTTACCCCTTCTCCGGGATCTTGGCCGGCTTTGCGCCGGCGCCGGCCACGATACACACGTTTACGTCGCCGAAGACTTCTATGGAGCGTTGGAAAGCGGATTGATCATGCACGAGGCAGCGGATGCCGATGTCGCAATCGAACTGCATAACGAGTCTGTCGATGCCAAGCAAGAGCTACTGCTGGGTCTGGCGCAGCTTCTGCCGCCGGAAGCGCTCGTACTGTCGTCGACGCTAGCCGCGAGCGCGACCGAAGCCGCCGCGTGGATCGCAAATCCACAACGATTAGTCGGGTTCGGGATTTTACCGCCGCTTACGACGCCAGGCGTAATTGAACTGGCTGCGGGGCTTCAAACCTCCGAGCGGTATTTACAAGAGGCAAACGATTTCTGGCTCAACCTCGATCTGCGTCCCGTACTGGTGGGCGACGGTCCCGGCCTCGTGCGCGCACGAACTGTCTGCTGCCTGATAAACGAAGCTGCCTCGGCATTACTGGAAGGTGTAGCCTCAGCTGAACACATCGATCAGGCCATGCGCCTGGGCACGAATTACCCATATGGGCCATTGGAGTGGGCCGACATCATCGGGATAGATATCGTGCTTGGCGTTATGAACGGATTGTTTCGGGAGTGGGGCGAAGAC
>JAICPS010000086.1 GCA_025929715.1 Anaerolineae bacterium
CCTCGTTTCCGAGACTATGATCGAGCAGCGTCAAGTTTACCGCCCACCAGGTCATCACCGCATTCATAGTCGCGCCCAGTAGCCAGGCGCCCATCAGGTACCAGGTCTCCCCGGCTTGCTCCGCGTCGCCTCGTGGAGCAAACAGGTGCGCTAGTCCCGCGAAATCGATGGCGCAGAAAGCAAGCGCGAGAACTGAAGCCCAGCGCAAGCCGGCAAAGTTGGCGTCGCCAAGCAAATTCGCCAACGCAAAACGGGTGGTATCGAAGTTGAACACTTCGAACGCCAGTAAGGCAGTAATCAGCAGTAGACCGATGGCAGTCTGGCGCCGGATGGGACCGGCCGACGGCGCGACGCCGTCGGCGCCAGCAAAGGAAATGGCCGACAGGCGCTCCATAAAGCTGTTATCGTTCGGGAAAAGATGCTCGTTGCGCATCGCCTTTCTCCTGTCCTATTCGAGGTTACACTGTCTGTGGTGCGCGGTCGTTTACGCAACGCGCCTGGCACACTCTCCGGCGCACCATCCTCGCTCTTGTCGAACAATTCTGAAAAAGGGGGGCGCTGGCGAGAAAATGGCTCACCAGCGCCATTCTGAGGGAGGAGGATAGAACGTTTGTTCTAATTCATATATTAGATCAGATGTCTTGAGCTGTCAATAGTTTTTGGGGATTTCGAGCGTGATGAAGGAGTGAAAGCGCCACGTAGGCGCCCGGCACTTTGGAAGTGCCGGGCGCCTTTATACGTGCGGCATGACTTCTTCGGCAAAGATCTGCATCTGGTCCAGCAGCTCCTGCACGTCGTCCGCGCAGAAATAGGTGCCGCATAGATGCTTCACGCCGGCTTCGCGGAAGCGGTTCGCTTTTTCTATGACATCTTCAATCGAACCCACCAAGTTCGTTTGTTCGTAACGCGTGCCGACCTGCTCTTTGAGCGTGGAACCGCTGAGCGAAACGAGATGTTGGTACATCTGGCTGCGGCGGAAGCGTGACACGCCTTCTTCATGCGACTTACCCACGTAGGCGACGAGCTGCATGGCGACGTCCATCTCGTTCCAGTCCCGCCCTTTCTCCTCGACTAACGCCTTGAACGCCGCCACGCGTTCGCTGGCGTGCTCTACGGGCATGCCCGCGGGCAGCCAGCCGTTACCGTAGGCGGCGGCGCGACGATAGGCGTTTGGATTGTTGCCGCCGACGTAGATGGGCAACGGGTCTTGCAACGGTTTGGGGTACATCTCTACGTCTTCAAATTGATAGTATTCTCCGTCCCAGGAGGCATTGCGTTGGCTAAAGAGCTGTTGGAGAGCTCGGATGCTTTCTTCCATCAGGTCGCCACGATGCACGGTCCAGGTAGGATGGAGCGCCTCGAACTCTTCACGGTAGGCGCCAACGCCAAAGCCCAAGATGAAGCGACCGCCGCTCAGGTGGTCGAGCGTGGCGACCTGCTTGGCCACGACGACGATGTCGCGGCGCATCGGTGTGACCAGCATGCCGGTGCCGAAGCGCAAGTGTTGGGTGTGCGCAGCCAGGTGGGCATAGGTGATCAGTGGCTCCCAGAAATTGGGCGACTGCTCGAACTCTTCGCGCACGTAGCGCTGCGTCGTCATATGGTCGTTACCCCACACGGAGTGATAGCCCCAGGCTTCGGCCTTTTGCGCGATGCGCACCAGGTCCTGCGGGCTGGCAAAGGGAACGGGGTACATCATTCCTTCCATACAGGTCGGCAAGCCGGCGCTAACGATCATTTGCTGCTCCTTTCTCTGTTAGTTCGTCGATTAACCGTCCTGGATGCACCGCCCCACCCTTTGCGGCGGAGCGGAGCGCGGCTTCCACGACGGCGATTGCCATCAAACCTTCCCAGGGGCCGGTCTCTGGTGACCCGCCGCGCCTTATACTTTCCGCGAAATCTACCATCTGTTCGACCAGCACGTCGCGCGGGGTGATTGCCATCTGGCGGCGTTCGACGCCGTCTTCTAATACCAGCTCGGTTGTTGCATCTACTGCAGCGGCGTCAGGCCACACACGCATGTCGGTTACCAGGTGCAGGTTGGCGCGCGTTCCATACAGACTTAGCCGCTGTGAGCTGGGAGAAACGTAGCTGGCATTCACCACAGCCTGGACGCCGCCCTCGTAGCTAATAATGGCGGCGCCTACGTCGTCTACATCGCCGGGGGCCACGGCGTTGGCGAAGGCGCCCTGCACACGCTCGGGGCGGCCAAAGAGATAGTTCAGGTTTTCGATGGGATGGATTCCTAACTGCATCAGCGCGCCGCCGCGATTGCTATCGCGGTGACAGCGCCAATTATCGGGCTCAAAGCGGCCGCTGAGGGTCATTGCCGCGCTCGCGCTGACGACCTGGCCCAGCGCGCCATCCTGGACGAGCTGTTTCATGGCGCGAACTGAGCCGAGACGGCGCATTTCGTGACCGACCATAAGCACGACGGCGTTCTCCTGGGAGACCGCGGACATCAGGAGCGCGTCATCCAGGGAAACCGTCATCGGTTTTTCCACGAAGACGTGCAGGCCATGCCGCGCGCAGGTAACGGTCAGCTCGGTATGTACGTGAGCCGGCGCAGCGATGAGAACCGCGTGCAAGCTGGGCGTGTTCAACAGCTCCTCCAGGGTCGATGCGTTGGCGCAAGAAAAGGTCGCGGCGAACCTCTCTCTTTTTTCAGGGGTGCGGGTGTAGCAGGCGATCAGCTCGACCTGCGGGGTGCGGCGGATAGCGTGGCCCAGCTGGTAGCTCCAGTTGCCCAGGCCGATCATCGCCACGCCGATGCGACGAGTTGCCTGGGGCTCGTCACGTTCAGGCATCGTCATGATGGGCCTTTTTCTCGAGCATTTCCAGAAGCGCTTCCCAGCTACCGTCAATTCGTGGGATGGGCGTCTGGCCGACGGTGTGATCTTTGAAACCACTGGAAGTACTGATAGCCACAAGGGGCCCACGCCGGCCCAGACCCAGCTCGCGCGCGTGGAGCAGGCCTGCCATGGAAATGGCTGCGGAAAGCTCGACCCACATCCCGGCGCGGCTCAGCTGCCGCTGCGCCGCGACCATCTCTTCGTCGGTGATCGCCAATGCCGCGCCGTCGCTCTCCTGCACCGCGACTACGCCACGGTAGCTGTTTACGGGCACGGCGATAGCGTAAGCATTGGACGGTCCGGTGTCCACGTAGGCCACGGGCTGCCCCAGCTCCAGGGCGCGTTTCAGTGGGGCGCCGGCTGCCGGCTCGCAGGCCATCATGCGTGGCAGGCGGTCGATCAAACCATAGTGCAGCAGCTCGCGGAATCCCTTGTGGACGCCGAAGAGGAGCTCGGCATACCCAGTGGGAACGAAGACGGCCTCGGGTACGCGCCGGCCGAGCTGCAGATACAGCTCGTAGGCAATAGTCTTGTAGTTTTCAGCGCCAAAGGGATGGTTGGTGGGTGGGATGGTCTGGTTGCTGGCCGGATGGTAGTCAAACTCCTCAACCAGGCGCTCCATGAGCGTCCAGCGTGTTTCCACGTCGGGCACCGCGACGACGGTCTGGCCGTATGCCTGCACGAAACTGGCAACGGCCGGCGGGCGCGGTGTAGTGAGGATGACGGCGGGTAGCCCGGCGCGGCTGGCGTAGGCTGCGGCCGACGCGCCGTGATTTCCTGACGACGCGGCGACGACGCCGGCCGCTTCCACGGCCAGAGCGGTGCTGCTGACGGCCAGATTCAGGCGGTCTTTGTGGCTCCAGGTGGGATTGCGGCCTTCGTCCTTAATGTATATTTCCGCGTCGCCCAGCTCCCGGACGGGATGCGCGACCAGCGGCGTGCCACCCTCCCCCATGCTTAGCCTCTCCACAAGCGGCGGCAAGAGGGGCGCGTAGCGCGTCAGGCCGGGCAGCGGCTGATCGGGCAGCCAGGCGGCGCTTTCGGGATAGTCGTAGGTTACTTCCAGCGACGACTTGAAATTGTCAGTGGCGCAGGCGGGACAGCCTGTCGCCAGCGGTGGATAGAGCGGGTAAGTGGCGCCGCAATAGAGGCATCGTTGTCCGTTTGCGGTTGATTTGGTCATGCGAAAACCTCTTCTTCGACCATGGGCTTTACTGTCTGGGCGAACTCGCGGACTGTCTCGTGAATCGAGCCGCCCTGGGGTGGGTGTGGCAGGAAGGTGATGCTGTGAATGCCCATGCGAGCGACGGCGGCGACTTTGTGCGCCACCTCTTCGGCCGTTCCCGCCCAGCAAAACTTGTCCACGAATTCGTCGGGAATGAGATGGGCGTTCTCGACCATCAGGTTATAGTCGCGGCGTGCGATGATCGCTTCCACCTCGCCAGGAATTTGTAGGCCCACGCGGTGCACGAATTTGCGATCGGGATAGCTCGTCCAGAGGAAGACGCCGACCATCGGCCTGACAGCATCGTATGCTGCATGGCGGTCCTGTGAGATGCAGGCGTCCACGCGGGAAATGACCGCCAGATCGGCGGGCGAGCGACCTGCCTTGCGCGCACCCTTGTGCACCATCTGCAAGGCGTGTGCAATGCCATGTGGCTCGGCATAGGTGGCGATCATCACGCCGTCGGCGACTTCACCGGCGGTTTGGAGCACCAGGTTGCCCCGCGTGGCGACGATGACCGGGATGTCGCTTCTGGGCGGCGAAAAATTTAGCCGCCCGTTGTTGACCTGGATCACCTCGCCTTGCAAATCTACTGTTTCGCCTCGCCACAAGCGGCGAATGACGTCTACGGCCTCTCTGATGGCCCGTGCGGGTTTCGTGCGGCTGATGGCCATGACAGGAAAGCCGGTGCCGCCCGCGCCTATGCCCAACAGAGCGCGGCCGCGCGAGACTTCGTCCAGGGTGCCGACCGCCATCGCCGTCAGGGCCGGGTGGTGGGTATAAGGGTCCACGATGAACGTGCCAATCTTGACGCTCGTGGTGTTCTCGGCGATGAGCGTCGCCATGACGTACATATCGCGGAAGAACTTTTCATTACTGATCCATAGCTGATCGTAACCCATCGCTTCGGCGCCTTTCACCAGATCGACCAGATCGTCGCGCGTCTCGCCAGGCAGCCAGTGGATGCCCAATCCCAGCTTGATTTCCATTATTGGCCGCCCTGGGGCTGAATATGCGGAATGACCTCTTCGGCAAACTGCTGCATCTGGTCTCGAAGTTCCGCCAGCGAGTTCGCGGGAAAGAGAAGGCCGGAGATATGGGTAGCGCCCGCCTCGCGCAGGACCTCAACTTTCTTGATAATTTCGGCGGCATCGCCGATCAGATCAATCTCGGCCAAATCGAAGCCGGCTGCCACCTGATCTTTCAGCGTGGTGCCACTTAGCGAAACCAGGTGGTTATACATCTGGCTGTTCTGGAAGCGGTTCATGGCCTGCTCGTGGTTATTTCCGATACAGGCGACAAATTGCGGCGCAACATCGATCTGGTCAGGGTCGCGCCCGTTTTCGTAAGCAATCTGGCGCAGGCGGCTGACGGCGGCGGCCAATTGGGAAGCCGGCATCCCCGCGCCCATCCAACCCTGTCCGTATAGCGCGGTGCGGCGCACGGCGTTGGCGTTGTTGCCGCCAATATAGATGGGCAAGGGCTGCTGTAACGGCTTGGGAAACATATCCACGTCGTGAAAGTGGTGGTATTCGCCCTCCCAGGAAGCGGGGCTTTGCTCGAAAAGGCGCCGCAGCGCCTGTACGGACTCTTCGAGCAGATCGCCGCGGTGTACGTTCCAGTCGGGATTCAGAGCCTCGAACTCCTCGCGATAGGCGCCTACACCCATGCCCAGCAGCAGGCGGCCGTTGCTGAAGTGGTCCAGCGTCGCGGCCTGCTTGGCCACGACGACGATGTCGCGGCGCATGGCAGGCACAAGTACGCCGGTGGCCAGACCCAGGGATGTCGTCTGCGCGGCAATGTAGCTGAGTGTGATGAACACTTCCCAGAAGCGCGGCGACTGCTCGAACTCTTCGCGGACGTAGCGCTGGGTGGTCATGTGGTCGTTGCCCCACACGGAATGGTAGCCCAGCGCTTCGGCGAATTGCGCCAGCTCGACAATATCGTGCACGGAAGCGAAGGGAACGGGGTACATCATACCTTCCATGCCTGTGGGTAGTCCGAAACTTACGCGCATAGGTTTCTCCATCGTTGGACAAGATTGGAATCTTGTCCAACAGGTATCAGACCGGTAGCACCTGCAGCGAGCGTGGTAGCGTGGTCAACAGCTCGTGATTGCCATCTTCGTGCACTACGAACGGATCTTCGACGTGCAGGCCGCCGAGACCAAATTCATAGTAGGGTGTTTCGATATTAATTACCGAGCCGGCTTCGATGAGGTCGGTGTTGCCAGGGGCCAGCAGCGGCGCCTCGTAAACTTCGGAGCCAATGCCGTGGCCCAGGTGATGGCGCCGGTAATGGGGCGCGCCGGCAGCGCGCGTGGCCTCCATCGTAATGTCGAAAAGGTCGCCGCCGGTCATGCCCACGCGCGCCTGGGTGATGCCGCTCTCTTCGCCGACAAGCATGGCCTCATAGATCTGGCTCGCGCGCTTGCTGGGCTCCCCCAGGCTGAAGCCGCGGGCAATGTCTGACCAATAGCCGTTATAAAGCACCCCGGTGTCGAACCAGATGACGTCGCCGTTTTGTAGCTCGGTGCGGCTGTGCTCGCGCTGGCCCGCGACGGCATTTCGGCCAAAGCGTATCAGTGAGAATTGAGGACGGCCGCCCTGCGTCACAATCGAGCGCTCAAATTCACGGCCTAGCTCATACTCTGTCACACCACGGCGGGCAATCGCCGTCGCCGCCAATATGGCGCGTTCGGTAATCTTAACCGCTTCGCGCAGGCGGCGGATCTCTTCTGGGGTCTTCACTTTGCGTACCCAACGGAGCAGCGCGGATGATTTAACGAATTCAGTACCTGGTAGCTTTTCCTGCAGACCTTCAAGAACGTCACGCCGCAGTCCAAGGTCGTCCAGGCCCACCTTTTTCCCTGCAAGTCCCATCTGTTGCAATGCTGCTACCAGGCCTTGCAGCGGACCACGATGTGGGTCGCGGTCCATGGAGATCGTCTTTAGAAACTGTTCTTCGGCGCTCAACTGCACACCGTCAAACGGTCCTTCGCGGTAGAAGGTTCCGAAATTAACGGTTTCCTTTATCGGAAAGCCGGCAGCGATGCCGTCCTGTACCTGATCCAGCTCGACGGTGGACGAGACCACAACTGGCTGTGTGGGTTCATCGCGGGAGATGACGGCGTAGCATTGGCCCTCGTAGGGAAATCCCGATAGCGCCAAACTCCAGAAGCCGGCAAAGTAGTGTACGTTGGGAAGGGTGGCGGCTACGATGCCGTCGAGCCCCTGTTCATCCATTTTTGCCTGAAGTCGTCTAACGTTAACCAGCATGGTCGCTCCTTGTGTCATAGTTTTTAGCGCTCGCCGAGGTATGCTTCGATGATTTCCTCGTTGGCGGCGAGTTCTTGCGCCGGACCCTGGAAGCGGATGCGGCCGAGCTCCAGCACAAAGGCGTAGTCCGAAATTTCCAGGGCGCGCGGCGCATTTTGCTCGACGAGGACGACTGTCGTACCGCCGTCATTGATGTCCTGGATGGCCTTGAAGACTTCGGTCACCAGGATAGGCGCCAGGCCCAACGTCGGTTCATCGATCAGAATGACTTGCGGGCGCAACATCAGCGCGATGCCCATTTCCAGCGCCTGTTGCTGCCCGCCGCTCAAATTGCCGGCCATGGCGTCGCGCTTTTCGCCGAGAATGGGAAAGCGTTCGTATAAGGTCTTGATATCCGCAAGCACGCCGTCTCTGTCGTCGCGGATATAGGCGCCCATCTCCAGGTTTTCGTGGACCGTCAGGCCGGGAAAGTTTGAACGACCCTCCGGCACGTATGAGACGCCACGGCGCAGGGTTTCGATGGGCGGCAAGAGCGTCACGTCGTCGCCGCCAAGCAGAATCTGGCCGCTTGTGGGGCGCACGATACCAAAGATCGTCTTTAACAGCGTCGATTTGCCGGCGCCATTGGCGCCTAGTATTGAGACTATGGCATTGCGCCGGACGGAAATAGAGACGTCTTGCAGGACTTCGATTTCGCCGTAACCAGAGAAGACGTTGCGCAGCTCGAGCGCAAATTCGTTAGCTGCCAAAATAAGCCTCCCGCACGAGTTCGTTCTCCTGAATCTCACGGGGCTTGCCTTCGGCAATCTTCTTACCGTAGTCGAGCACCACGATGCGTTCGGAAATATCCATCACGACGCCCATGTTGTGCTCGACGACGAGGAAAGACTTGCCCTGCTTGTGGAGCTCCAAGATATATCGTTTCATGTGGTCCACCAGCGCCGTGCTGACGCCAGCGGCCGGCTCGTCGAGCATAATTAGCTCAGGGTCTGATATCAGGGCGCAGGCGAATTCGAGCATCTTGCGCTGTCCATACACCAGGTCGTGTGCGGGCACGTCGCGCACGCGGGCAAGCCCTACTTTCTCTAGCAAAAACTCGGCGCGCTCTGTCGATTCAGCCTCAAGCCGGCGGATCTGCGCCGTGCGCAGCGCACGCTTTAGAATGCTGTCTTCTTGATGTTGCTGCACGGACAAAATGAGGTTGTCCAATACGGTTAGGCCCGGAAAGACGCGAACATTCTGAAAGGTGCGGCTGATGCCTTTTAGCGCAATGCGATCCGGACGCGCGCCAGTAATTTCTTCATCTCTAAATGACACCCGCCCGTCTTCAGGCGTCAGGAAGCCGGTGACGCAGTTGAAGAGGGTCGTTTTTCCGGATCCGTTCGGTCCGATGAGGCTAACGAGCTCGCCCTGATTGACGACCATGTCCACGTGGTCGACGGCCACCACGCCGTTGAAGCGCTTGAGAAGCCCGCGGACGACGAGCAAGGGGGAGCCCTGTGCCGGCACATTTGCCGGTGGCACGATAGCCGCTGCCACGTCGTCGCTCATGGTTGCTGTTCCTCGCGTGGCCCGGCTTTGCGCAGGCGGCGAGTGACGCGGGAGACGAGGTCGTCGAGGCCGCCGGGCATGAAGACCATGACCGCTACCAGAATGACGCCATACACGACCTGCTGCAGGGCCGGAGAAATGGCTTGCGTGCCGCCGGCCTCGAGTAATCGGGGTAGGATGCTAAAGATGAGCGCGCCGATCATGACGCCGCGGAAGCTGCCCACACCGCCCACGAAGACGATGATCAACAGCGTCGTGGTCAGCGCCAGTGACATCTCGGAGGGACAGACGACGGTGACGTAGTGAGCCTGGAACGAGCCCAGCGCGCCTACGATACCCGCCCCGACGGTGAGCGCCAACAGCTTGTAGCGAAGAGGACTGACTCCGACGGCGAATGCGCGCACTTCGTCCTCGCGCACGGCGGTAAAGGCGCGGCCGAGGCGCGAGCTGGTCAGGGCCAGATAGATGATGATGGTGATGAAGAGTAGTGGAAGCGAGAGATAGTAGTATTGAATGGGTTCGGCGACGCGCAGGGTGGTTTCCGTGAAGGGAATGGTGAGCTCGGGGCGAGCGACGCCCTGAATGCACATCGGGCCGCGCGTGATGGTGAAGGCGTTGTTGGCGATGAGCTGCGCGATGATCGCCGCGCCAAGGGTGCCGATGGCAAACGTAACGCCGCGAATGCGAAAGAAGGCAATGCCGGCAAGGAGCGCCAGCAGCGCCATAAGTACGGCCGCCAACAGCATATCGGAAATAAAAGTAAGGCCGAGCCTCGGCCCCAGAATGGCGGCAACGTAGGCGCCCACGCCAAAGAAGACCGGATGGCCCAGCGACACAGCGCCAGCGTGACCCGCCACGAGGTCGAAGCTGAGGGCAAAGATCATCCAGCGCACGGTGGTAATCATGGCATTGATGGCATAGCCGGATGAGGTGAGGCGGGGCAGCGCGAGGGCTAAAAGCACAAGCGAGATCGCTAGCGCCACGCGCCCCCAACGTGGAAGACGCGTGGATCGAGCTGCACCCTGACTCATAAGCCCACCCTCCTGCCAAAGATGCCACGCGGACGCACGAAGAGGACCAGAATGAAAAGACCAAAGGAAATGACGTCTTTATAAGCAAAACTGACGTAGCCGCCGAACAAGGCTTCGACGATGCCAAGGAGAAAGGCGGCGTAAATGGCGCCGTTGACGTGTCCCATGCCGCCCATGACAATGGCCGCGAGCGCTTTTAAGGTGAGCAGGGCCCCCATGTTGGGAAAAACGCTAAAGAGAGGCGCAATGAGTACAGCTGCCAGACCAGTAATGGCGCCGCCAATGGCAAAGGTGATCGTTGCCATGCGCCGCACGTTGATGCCTACAACTTCGCACATGGCGGGGTTTTGCGACACGGCGCGCATGCTCTTACCCGTCTTGGTGCGCCGCACGAACCACTGTAGTCCGACAAATACGACGATGGTGACGACCAGGACCACAATCCGCTGCATTGAAATGCGTATGCCAAAAGGCGAGACGATGGAGGCAGTTAGAGCGGTGGGCGTCTGCCTGGGGTCGCCGGTGAAAATGATCAGCGCCGCGTTCTGCAAGATGATCGACAGTCCGAGGGTGGTCACAGCATGCGTGCGCCAGCTTTTATTGATGATCGGATGGATCGCGACCCGCTCCAGGACCACGGCATAGAAGGCGACTGCCACAATCACGATAGGAATGATCAGCCAGTATGGCAGGACTATAGATTCCAGGGTGAGCAGGACGAACAGGGTGTAGCTGCCCATCATGAAGAGGTCACCGTGGGCAAAGTTGACCAGGTCGATGACGCTGAAGGTCAGGGCCAGCCCGAGTGTGACCAGGGCGTAAAGGCCACCGAGGGTCAAGCCGTTTAGGATGTGTTCAAAAAAGATTTCAAGCTCGATTGGCATCGCTTGTTGCGGTGGACTCGTAGTAGGCGCTTTTGCGCAGGAAGGGCACTAAAGTGGCGCGCTAAAGCGCCTACTACGAACGGAGCGCAGATCAGGAGCCGCCGTGATCGACGGGCCCCAATTCCACGATGTCGAGCAGCTCGACGGCAACGGTTCCGTCATCTTGCATTACGTTGACCGCCAGCACACCGTCGGTATAGGCCTGGTTGTGATCGTCAAAGCTGATTAATCCGGCGGGCGTATCTACCTGCAACGTTTCCAGCGCGGCGCGAATCGTCTCGCGATTGATCTCATCGCCGTCGGCAATGACCTTTTCAATGGCCGGCGCCAGGGTGTGGAACATGGCGTAGTAGCCGCCCATGCGATGTCCGGTCAACGGCGTCTCCCAACGGGCAAGGAATCGTTCGGCCAGCTCAGGATCTTGCAGCCCGGTGAAGAAGACGAACTCGACGATGCCTTCGGCGACCGACGGATCGTCCTGGGTCAGCTCAAGGAAGAGCGGCGAGGTACAGGCGCCGCGGGAGTAGACGTCGGCTTCGACGCCGACTTCGCGGTACTGGCGCATGAAGGCTGCGCAGTCATTCTCGGTCATGACAATGAGGACGGCGCCAGATTCCGCAGCTCTCATGGCGGTGAGCGCCGGGCGGAAGTCGGCCGTGCCCAGATCGAAGTAATCTTCTGTGGCAATCTCGACACCCAGGCTTTCGAAGATGGGCTTATAGGCGCCGATAGCGCCACGACCAAAGTCGGTGTTTTCGGCAACGAGCGATATGCTGCCAAGTTCGCTTTCTGCGGTGATGTACTCGGCAAAACCCTGGGCCATGATCAAGTCGTCAGGGTTAATGCGGAACTGGTACTCGTTGCCGCCGACGCCCATCTCGTTGTAAATGCCGGGATTTGTAGACGTGGCGCTGACTGCGGGCGTCTGTCCTTCAAGGATGATGGGGAGCGCCGCGACCGTGGCTGAACTACAGCCGCCGCCGATGATGGCGTCGACCTGATCTTCTTCGATCAGCTTGCGCACGGCGTTTACCGCGTCAGTGGGGTTACACTTGTTATCGGCAACAACATACTCGATGGGATGGCCTCCGATCTCGCCGCCGAGTTCTTCAATTGCCAGCTGGATGCCGAAATCGAATCCTTCACCTAAGAAGGCGACAGGGCCGGTCAGCGGCGCGTACAGTCCGATCTTGATGGGATCGGCGTCTCCCGCGTCAGCTTCTACGAAAACGGCGTCGTCAGCGTGAACCTGCCGA
>JAICPS010000567.1 GCA_025929715.1 Anaerolineae bacterium
CCCGGCGGCGCCGTGCGTCCCGCGATAAAAGCCGTAACGCTTTTGGTCATATGCTGCGAAATGTAAGCGGCGGCGCGCTCCTCCCCGTTGCCTCCGATCTCGCCGATCAAGATGACCTGCTCAGTTTCTGGATCTTCTTCGAACATCTGGAGCACGTCGATGAAACTGGTTCCATTGATCGGGTCGCCGCCAATGCCCACACACGTCGACTGGCCGATGCCGCGCTCCGTAAGCGCGTAAACGACCTCATAAGTTAGCGTGCCGCTGCGCGAAACGACGCCAACTGGTCCTGGTTTGACGATAGTAGCCGGAATAATACCTACCTTCGTGCCGCTATTCTCCGTCAACGGCGTCAGCATCCCCGGGCAGTTGGGGCCAATTAGGCGACACCCCTTACGGTCTAGATACGCCCGCACCTGGATCATGTCTAGCACAGGTATGCCTTCGGTAAGACAAACGATCAGCGGCACGCTGGCGTCAGCCGCTTCATAAATCGCGTCCGGCGCGAAGCGCGCCGGTACAAATATCACTGCGCAATTTGCTCCCTTTGCTTCCACAGCCTTCTTGACGGTGTTAAAGACCGGAACGCCATGCACCCACTCGCCACCTTTACCGGGAGTCACCCCTGCCACGATATTCGTGCCATATTCAAGCATTTGCTCAGTATGAAACTCGCCCTGGCGACCCGTTATGCCCTGCACCACAGCCCTTGTATCTTTGCCGACAAGTATGCTCATTTGAATTCCTCAGTTCGTTTGTAGTGAGCGCTTTCGCGCCTTTTTGGCGCTCCAGGCGATCACTTTTCAATTATCCGGCGTAGCCCTCGGCCGCGGCCACAGCCTTCTGCGCTGCCTCGCTTAATGTGGTCGCCGTCTCCATGTTTGCGTCGGCAAGAATCCTCATTCCCTCCTCCGCATTAGTGCCCAACAGGCGCACCACCATGGGAACGTCTGTTTCTACTTGTTCCAGGGCCGCCACGATTCCCCTGGCTACTTCGTCACCACGGACAATACCGCCAAAAATATTAAATAGTACAGCCTTGACGTTGGGATCGGAGAGGATGATTCGTAACGCTGCAGTCACACTTTCAGTCGTCGCGTTACCCCCAATATCTAGGAAATTCGCCGGCTCGCCGCCATAGAGCTTGATAATGTCCATAGTGGCCATCGCCAGTCCGGCTCCATTCACCATGCAACCAATTTCGCCGTCAAGCTTGATATAGGTCAGTCCACTAGCCCGTGCCTCACGCTCTGCCGCGGGCTCCTCCTGCGTATCGCGCATTT
Source organism: Anaerolineae bacterium (assembly GCA_025929715.1). Classification (GTDB taxonomy): domain Bacteria; phylum Chloroflexota; class Anaerolineae; order Promineifilales; family Promineifilaceae; genus JAAYYY01. Next base: position 1,284 of record JAICPS010000567.1, read on the forward strand.
CGGCCAGTTTGGGGCGCCTGTATAGGGCATTGTCGTCGATTGACATTTTGCCGTCCAAAGCCAGCAAATTGCCTTTGCTCGTTATCACCAGTGGATTTATTTCTGCCAGCGACGCATCATTATGGCGAAAAGCATTGTAGAGTCCAACCGCAATCTGATGGAACTGGCGCCACAAGTCGCGAGGCAGGTCCATACCAGCAGCCAGATACGTCGTCTGGTAGCCTCGTAAGCCCAACGTCGGATCAATATATATCCGAAAAATCTTTTCGGGCGTCGTCGCCGCCACTTCCTCTATATCAATACCACCCGCGGCGGAGGCCATCATCATCGGCAGCCGCTTCGCACGATCGATCAACACCGCCAGATATAATTCCTGTTCGATTCCTGGCGCCTGCTGGTCGATCAGCACTTTGTGCACCGTGAAACCCTTAATATCCATACCCAAAATTTCACGCGCTCGTTCTTCCGCCTCGTCGGGATTATTAGCCAGCTTTATACCTCCGGCCTTGCCGCGACCGCCCGTGAGCACCTGGGCTTTCACAACCACCTTGTTGCCCATCTCGCGCGCCACCGAACGCGCCTCGTCGGGGCTGACCGCGACATCACCCCGAGGAATGGGCACGCCATGCTCGGCAAACAGACGTTTCGCCTGATACTCGTGTAAATTCACTGACTGCTCCTTTTCCTGGTGGGATCACATAGTAGTTGTGCGACGAGACGTTCGTTCGCCCCACGGCGCCAGATTATAACACGCCCCACACCATAGGACGATTTTGGAAATCGTCCCCCCCAACGCAGCATAATTGAGATCGGACATCGGATCGACTACAATCAAGATGCCTGGCGCCGGTGGCGCCGACATTGTACAAGAGGAGATTACATTGATGCCCGCAATCATCGAATGCGTGCCCAACTTCAGCGACGGTCGGCGGCCGGAAGTGTATAACGCAATTTCAGACGCCATCCGTGGCGTAGCCGGTGCGCGCATATTAGACATAAGCTCCGACGCAGATCACAACCGCACCGTCATCACTTTCGTGGGCGATGCGGACGCCGTCGAAGAGGCTGCTTTTCAGGCCATCAAAAAAGCAGCCGAGCTGATCAACCTTGACGAGCACCATGGGGAACATCCCCGAATTGGCGCCACCGACGTCGTCCCATTTATCCCGGTCAGTGGTTTCTCGATGAACGATTGCGTCGAGTTGGCCCACCGGGTCGGTAAGCGTGTTGGGCAGGAATTGGATATTACGGTCTATATGTACGCGCAGGCTGCGACTCGCCCTGAACGCGAGAAGCTCTCGACGATTCGCAAGGGCGAATACGAAGTCTGGCGCCAGGAGATTGGCCACGATCCGCGGCGCGAGCCAGATTACGGGCCTGCTAAGCCCCATCCCTGGGGTGCGACAGTCATTGGCGCCCGTCCCTTCTTGATCGCTTACAACATTTATCTGGACTCCGATGACGTGGAGCAAGCCAATCAAATAGCCCGCGCGGTCCGCGCCAGTAGCGGCGGTCTTCAAAATGTGCAGGCGCTCGGCTTTCTGGTCGAGGGTCGGGCACAGGTCAGCATGAACCTTTTGAATTTCGCCCGGACACCCATACATCGAGTTCAGGAAATGGTGCGCCGCGAAGCGGAACAGCTTGGGCTGAAAATAACTCATGCCGAACTTGTAGGTCTGGCGCCACAGCAGGCCTTCCTCGATGCCGCCCAATGGTACCTGCAGCTGCGTGACATGGGCGGCGATCAGTTATTGGAATACCGCATGGCGGCCGTCGAAGAAGCCGATGAGCGGCTC
>JAICPS010000271.1 GCA_025929715.1 Anaerolineae bacterium
GACGCGGATAGTCCGAGCTGAGCAGCAAATAGCCGGCCCCGAACTGCTGCGCCGCCTGCAGCATACGCGGCGCCGGCTCATTGGGGATGGAAATTGCTGCCAGATCGCTGTGATAGTGTAGTCCCGGTGGGTTGCCCGCCATCACGACGGCATCTTCCGGTAACATGGTCCCGATCTCTTCGTAAACTGCTGCTTCATTCTCCCGTAACGGCTGTGGCGCGGCGACCGCCACAGAAATGGCGAGTGCCAGGAGCACGAAGGTCACGGCGAAAAAACGCTTGGCGGCGCGCGGCTGCCATCGACGCCGCCGGGCGGCCACCCAGTCCACAGCGCGATCTACACCGCCCGGCACGAGCGCCATGGACCAGGGCCACAGCGCCGAGGAAGAATGCAGCAGGCTGCCGCGCTGGCCGGGAAACGTAAAGACCAGGCTCATGGCTACGAAGAGTAGCAGCGCGTACCAGGTAAACGGCTGTAGAAAACGTCGAGCGTCCTCACGTCTCCACGACACGATCCAGCCGGCGACGACAAAGAAGCTAAAGGCCGTAAGTCCGACGACCGCCACATACGTTTGCAGCGCCAGCCACAGCGCGTCGAGCTTGGAGCCCAGAATATTTCGCCAGCCCCAATTTAGATATCCAGCCAGCCCAAACTGCCGGCCGTAGGCGAACACGTCATCATAAACAGTCAGAAAGATCGTTTGCGTGCCAACTGTGGACAGGGGCTCTCCCGTAAGCCGCCATGTACGGTACAACCAGGGCGACATGATTAGCAGATAACCCACCACAAACAAAATTGCCGCGGCCAGTGGCCGCGACCGCGCTTGAGGCATCGGCGCCGCATGAAGCGGCGGGCGCCGTTTGTCCCACCGATCGCGGGCCGCAACGAGCCACAAGAGGCCGCCCACGACTAGAAACAGCACGCCGTCAGCCCGCGTCAGGTGCGCCAGGCCGGCCGCCACGCCGCCCAAAAGCCAGTAGAACAGCGTTCCTTTTTCGCGCGCCAGTGCCAGCGCCAACAGACATCCGCCGCCTACCCAGGCGAAAAGAACGAAGGTAGACGGTTGTATCCAGTACGCGCTGTAGTAGCCGCCGGTCATGGTAAATAGGGCGGCAGTGCGCGCTTGCCAGCGGCGGCGAAAAAGGCGCCAGCTAATGACGTAGCTGAGCAGGGGTAAAAGGGCGGCCATAAGCCAGAATGGCAGCTGCGCCGCGCGAAACGAGCCGCCGAGCCAATAGCCCATTGCGCCGATAATTGACGGCAGGGGCATCCAATAGGTGTGGCTCGGCGTAGGCAGCGACTGCGGTTCGTCCAGATACTGCCAGACGATTTCCTCGGTGAAACCCTGTCCCGTTGCCAGGCGCCGCGCATTCGTCGTGTAATAGTAGGCATCAAAATAGGCCGGATGGTCCAGGCGCAGAGCCCAGAAAGCCTGCACCGCCATGCCCAGCAAGATAATCCACCACAACTCACGCAGCAAGGAGCGCGCGCCGACCGCGACGGTTTTTCGTCGTTTTTCCTGCTCCAGCAATTTATCTTTCCCGTCAGCCGTGATTCCGGACAACGTTTCAACCTGTAATTTTTACTACTATTCTATTCGTGGTCGCTCCACGCAGGCTATGAGAGATTAAGTCTAGATCCGTCGCGCAAAGACAGTAAAAAGGTCGCCGAGATTGATGGGAATTGCGATCTGCGCTAAGCGAAGCCGTTCGCTTAGCTGCCACGCCCAGCGGCCCGCCGTGCGGTTCAGCCCCTCCAGGCGTGAGGCCAGATATCCCAGGCGCAAATAGCGGCCCTGTGGCCCGCAGGCCACGACCTCAAAGCCTTCCTTCTGCAACATCTGCATCAGCGTGCGCCGCGAAAAGTAATGGACGTGCATTTCCATCAGCCACGGCCAGCGCCGGCCCATCAGCCGCGCGAAAAGGCTTTCGACGTCCATGGTGTGGACGGCGATCAGTCCGCCCGGCTTTAGCAGCTCGCGCGCGCGCGCCATTTCCGCGGCCGGGTCGGCGACATGCTCGATGACATCCCACATGGTGATCACGTCGAAAGATGCCGGGGGCGCAACAATCGTTTCCTGCGTACCCTGTACCACGGGTAGACCACGCCGCCGGGCCACGTCTACCGCCCACGATGAAGGTTCCACGCCACACGCGTCCCAGCCCGACTCGCGCGCCACTTCCACGAAGACGCCGATGTAGGCGCCCACGTCTAATAAGCGCCGGCCGGCGGGAGGCCCACTGAGGCGGTGCAACGATCTCAGATGTCGCCTGAAAGTCAGCTCGCGGCCCTGGCGCTCGCGCACGTAGGTTTCATCTTCCACGGCCTGATAGGCGTCGAGAAGGTCACCAGTCACCCAGCGTGGATTGGCATAGACGTAACCGCAGTATCGGCACTGGACGATCTGAGGATGCTGGCCGTAACCGATGCTGGTGCAACGGAAAGCGCGCATATCCAGACTGGCGCTGCCGTTCAGGGTGGCAGGGAAGCGCACGGACCAGTCGTCGCGCCCACATAGAGCACAGTAGACGTAAACTGTCTTCATGATGAAGTGGTCATGGCTACGGGCGGGCGGCGTGGCTCTCCACCACGGATACGGCGCAGAAAGAGGCGCAACACAGTATACTGCGCCTTAAAAATCTCTTGTCGCGAGATCTTCGTCTTTCCCTTACGCCGGTCCTCAAAAATAATGGGCACTTCGCCGATGGACCAGCCGCGACGCTGACACATGAACAACATCTCTACCAGGAATGAATAGCCACTGGAAAAGATCCGCCCCAGTGGCATGCTCTCCAACACCTCCCGGTGGTACAAGCGAAATCCGGCCGTTGCGTCGCGTGCCCTCAAGCCAAGCAGCGTGCGCGCTACAAAGTTGCCAAGACGGCTCAACATGATGCGTTTCCAAGTGCAGTTGCGCGACCCCCCGCCCGCCACGTAGCGCGAGCCAATCACAACATGCTTATTCTGCGCCATCTGCAGCATATCGGGGATGTAACGTGGGTTGTGCGAAAAGTCGGCGTCCATGGTCATGATGTAAGCTGCGTCCATGTCCAGGGCTTGCCTGAAGCCTGCGATATACGCCGTTCCTAGTCCCAGTTTCCCGGAACGGTGCACCACGCACACACGCTGCGGCTCGCGTTTGGTCCACGCATCGGCCAGTTTTCCGGTGCCGTCTGGCGAATGGTCGTCTACCACCAGCACCCCCAGCCGTGAAGGTAGCGTCAGCAGGCGTGTGAGCAGTTCGTCGAGGTTGTCGGCCTCATTATAGGTAGGCACAATCACCCACGTATCGATTGCAGGCATTGAAAAAGTTTCTCCAACCACTCCTGTAGCAGAACGGTTTCAAGCCTCGGATTGTAACGAGAAAGCACCCGTGGGCAAACTTGCTCTTGAGGTGCCCGGCCGCTACACGGTTGCGACCGGGAGGGCAAACCTGTATGATTGAACGTAGATTCACCTCGACAGCGAGAGTACCCACAGTCATGACAACGTGAGAATTGCCGTCCTATCGCGCAGCCGGACGCTGTACAGCACCAACCGGCTATTGGAGGCAGGTCGCCAGCGGGGCCACCGTATGGTGGTTATCGACACCATGCAGGCGGCACGCTATCTGGGTATCGCACCGCGCTTTGACGGCAACCGTAGCAGCGCCGCCGCCGGGCACCGGTACAGGTACGCTCAGCCGCGCGTGGACGCGATCATTCCCCGCATCGGCGCCTCTATCACGCGCTATGGCGTCGCCGTGGTGCAGCAGTACGAAGCGCGCAATGTGCTGACCACTGCCCCTTCCCGCGGCATCGAAAACTCGCGCGACAAATTGCAGAGCGTAAAACTGATGCAGGAAGCGCAACTACCACTGCCGCGCACGGTTCTAGTATCGCGGCTCGATGAGCTTGCCTCCGCGGTGCAGGCCGCCGGAGGTTATCCGGTGGTTATCAAGATCACGAAGGGAACGCAGGGCCGCGGCGTCATTCTGGTTCATAACAAGGCCACAGCGCGCGCGGTGCTTGCTATTTTCTTTCGGCACGGGCACCGGCCCATTCTGCTGCAGGAGTTCATTTCGGAAGCGAATGGGCGCGATGCGCGCCTGCTGGTGGTGGGCGATCGCTGTGTGGCAGCAATGGAACGGTCGGCTGCCAGAGGGGAATTTCGCGCCAATTTACACCGCGGCGGCACGTCGGCTCCCTTCGTGCCGGACCGGGGCGTGGAGCGCCTCGCCTTGGATGCGACCGCCCTACACCAACTGGGCGTCGCCGGCGTGGATCTGATCTATTCGCAACGGGGACCGCTGTTGCTAGAGGTTAACTCTTCGCCGGGCTTAGAAGGGATTGAACGTACGACGCGGGTGGACGTTGCTGCCGAAATTGTACGTTTCCTGGAGAAAGCGCGCCGCGAAAAGGGAAAACGCCAGCGCATCCATTCGAAGTAACCACTCCCGTCGTTCCCGCCCTGCTTAGTAGCGACTTCAGTCGTTCTCCCCACCCAAATCCGGCGGCAAAAGCCCGCGTCGAACTGCCTCCTCGAAAGATAGTCCACCCATGCCGCTATTGCCGGTCTCCGACGTCGCTTCTTCCCAAAAGGCATCCAGATCGACCTCGTGTGGATCGGCCGCTCGCTCCAAGAGATTGAGCAGGTCGCCGGTGTCGATGATTGAGTTTGGCGGCGCCACCGCTGCTTTTTTTGCCACAACGTTATGCACCGGTGCTACCTTTTGGCCCGGATTCGACCTTTTGGGAACATCCGGCAGCATCTCGCGCAGCTCTTTGATAGCCCGCTGCGCGAAAATCCAGACAGTGCCGATGCGCCCACGGCGCGCGCGGGCGTCGAAGAGCAGAATCAGAAAATAATGGCGGCCGATATTGGCTGTATAGAGATCCACTTTTTCACCCGCCTGATACTGAATGGTAAAGGGCTCCGCGCTTTGCAGCTCAGCAGCCAGCTTGAAACTATCTGCCAGGCTTCGCGAAAGAAGCTGAACGAGCCGCTCTACAGGCTGTCCGCCTTGGGCGCCCGCGCGAAACAGGATCTGGCCCTGGCTGTTGGCCAGCAGCGCCTGTACCGCGCCGGTGTCCGAAAGCAATGCCTGCAGACGCCGGGTAACTTCTAAGGCCACAGGACTACTTCGCGGCGCCGTCGCAGCACTACTTCGCGGCGGAGCCTCTGCGCGCGACGGAGACGTTGCGGCGGGCTTCGCTTTCCGTGGCGCCGGCGCCGCCGTGTAGAGCGTGGCATGCACGGCAGCCAACAGCGCGTCGGTATCCAGTGGTTTTTCGAAGTAACGGTAAACGCCTAACTGGTCGGCCTCCTGTTTCCCCTGCGTCGATGCGTAGGCTGTAATCATCAATATGGGGAGCCTAGGCCGCAACTGGCGCACTTTGCGCACGAGCTCGAATCCGCTCATGCCGGGCAGTCTGACGTCGCTAATCAGCAGATCGAACGGCGTCCGCTTTAGCTCCAGAAGTCCCTCCTCTGCGGAAGGAACTCCCACCACATGGGCGTCGGGATTGGACAACTCGAGCATGGAGCGCAGGAACTCCAGCATCTCGAAATGGTCGTCGACGACCAGGATCTTTTTTCTATCTGCCATATTGGTTCCCTATGGACCGGTAGCCGATCGCGCGCTTGCGGACGCAAGATGGAAACATGCGCTACAAGTACAACGGTCCGCAACCCGCCTTAGCATTGATGATATCCGATTATAGGACCAGCCGCCACAGTGGTCTATAGCCCGCTAGGGGCAGACCCCTGTCTGTAAGTCTGTGCGAACTTGGTGTGACTTTGTATCATTGAAGCAGGTGACACAGAGATCCACGGAGTTTTGCACAGAGATCCTTAGAAGGCGCTGGTTCCCTAGAATGCCCCCGCGCGTAACGCCGAGATGTATGTCTCGTATGCCGTCAGATCCTGCCCCTGTTCTTGGCGCCGGTAATAGTCCTGCGCAATTTGGGCTTGGGCTTCACGATTGAAGGCGCGGTACGGTATCGCGGCGGCGAGCGCCTCCTGTATACCCTGCTCCCCGCCGTAGTCATAAGCGGCGCGACCCAGGCGACGCTGGGCGAACAGCGCTTCGCCAATATAGGGCGTGCCTAGGCGCTCGTACTGCATGACGTGAGTGGCTTCGTGCACGAGCAGCGAGCGGTCGGTGCGTCTGTGTGATCCAGCTTGCGACAAGTGGATGGTGTGCCACGCGCAAAAAGCCCGCCCGCCGTTGAGGCGAAATATCAAAGGTAGTATGCCGCCTTCGGCGATACGCACGTCCTGGTAGCGAAGGGCGCGCGGCCCCAGCACCGAGGCAATGGCCTGGCGCTCGTCTGCAGTTAACGGAGTGGTCTGCATCAACAGGTGCATGGCGTATTGGGCAATTTCGGGACCGCCCAGCAGATC
>JAICPS010000586.1 GCA_025929715.1 Anaerolineae bacterium
CCCAGTCTTCTGTGGTGTAGTCAATAATTTCGCTCCCCTCGCCCCCGGTCAGATTGGCATTGGCGATGACGCCCACCATTGGATCCTGCAACTCGATCTGACCGGACAGGTCAGCGCCGTGACACCCTTTGCATCCGCGGATATTGGCGATGTGCTCGCCGTAAGCGATGGCCGCGGGATCCGTGGCGATAGCTACCGGTTCTACCTGAATTTCGTACGTACGGTTGAAGCGATAGGTGGAGATGATAAAGACCGCAGCAGAAGCCAGCAAAAGCAACCCCACCAGCCCAGCCAGGACGATCCCAAGCCATTTCAAGCGCTTTTTCAACTTTACCTCCTGGGGTATCGATCGCTTCCACCTTAGCGGATGCTCTCGTGTCTGTCATGAGACCGTTGCCCTAAATCTTGTCCTAATTGTTTGGGACACGAAATGAGATAGGGTTTAGTTGGAGGCAGTGTTTGAGGGGAGGGTCGCGTGGCGTCTTAGACAAGCTGAATGTGGAACGCACATGAAGCTTGAAAGGGTGGACTCGCTATATGCGGGCTATTACAACAATAACTTGACAAATCCCAATTTAGTCTTTATGATGTTGTGTAACTGTATATTCTGATTTATACTATCGGCGAAAATTAATAACCTACAATTAGTATAATTGTATTTAGTATAATCGTTATTATACTAAAATCTATATGATACAGGAACGACGGGTTTTACGGACTATTCAACAAACAGCCTTCCGCGGGCGCGAGTCTGAGCTGGCGCTGATCGATAAGTTGTGGAAGACGCGCAAGGCGACACTGCTCATTTTATACGGCCGGCGGCGCATTGGAAAGACGCGCCTGCTGACCCATTGGCGCGAGCAGCACCCGGAGCAGGCACTGTACTGGGTAGCGGAGCCGATGTCGGCGTTGGACCAGCTGCGCTCTTTTTCGCAGGCGCTTTACAACTTCTCGCAACCGCACGCCCCCGTACCGATGGATATTACCTATTCCAATTGGGAACAGGCCTTCTGGCACGTGGCCGAGCTAACCAAGACCCGGCGCATGGCGCTGCTCATCGACGAGTTTACCTACCTGCTCGAAGTTGAGCCCAACATTGTGGGCATGCTGCAAAAAGCGTGGGATCACTGGCTGAAGAATTCGAACCTGATGCTCACGTTGTCGGGCTCGCAGATGGGGTTGATGCAGAAGAAGGTGCTCTCCTACAAGGCGCCGCTTTACGGCCGCGCCAGCTCGCACCTGAGGCTGCCGCCGCTGCCTTACGGCGTGACGAAGGAGTTTTTCCCCGGCTATTCGGCGCGCGAACGAGTGCAGGTCTTTGCCATCTTCGGCGGCGTTCCCGCCTACTGGGAACGCCTCGATCCAACGCTGCCGGTTTTGAGCAACGTGCAAGAACAGATCCTGACGCCGAATTCTTTCATGCAGGAAGAGCCATTGTGGCTGCTCCAGGATTTCATTACCGATCCCTACAACTACGTGGGCATCATGCAGGCCATCGCGCGCGGCGACCGCACCAGCGCGCGCATCTGCAACCGCACCGGGCTGCCCAAGGGGCACGTTTCCCGTTACCTGAGCATTTTGCGCGATACCGGCTTCGTCGAGCGGCGCATTCCCATCACCGAGTCGGCTAAATCCCGCCGCAGCCGTTATTACGTCACCGACCCTTACCTGCGCTTTTACTACCACTTCCTCTCCGCCCAAAAAACGCAGCTAGCTATCGGCGGCCAGAAACAGGCGCTGGATAACATTCAGCAGTCGCTCCCTGCGTTCGTCGAAGAGAATTCCTGGCAAGAGCTGTGCCACGAGTGGCTGCTGCGAACCAGCGCCAATGGCGAGCTGCCGTTCAATATTCAGGACGTGGGCGCCGCCTGGACGCGTTCCACGTCCGTGGACGTCGCCGGCATCAACCGCGACAGCCGCCATCTGATCCTGGGCGCCTGCCTGTGGCAAGACACGCCCGCCGACATGGGCGCGCTGCAGGAGCTGGTGAGTAAGACGTCGTCGATTGTGCCGCAACGGGGCAAGTGGAAGGTTTCTTACGCCGGCTTTTGCTCAGGTGGCTGGACGCGTGATGCTGTTTCCTTCGCCAACGGCATCAACAGCGGCGGCGTCTCGGGAGAAAACTGGAAGGCTATCTGGAGTAAATTGCTGGACCTGGAAGAGATTGACGACGACCTGGGCCGGCTTTCGAGGGTTGTGGATTAAGGGAAGAGGTTTGTAATCGTTCACCTTTCGTAGTGACGACTTCAGTCGTTCACCAAACAGCAGCGCCTAAAGTCGTTACTACAAAGAGAATGCAAAAACGCCAGTGTAAACACACCAGCGTTATTTGCTAACTCGATATTCCTCAACCGCATAACTTGCTATCCGACCGGTGCGCCAACACCGTCGGAAGCACCCCCATTCCTGGGGATGGGGAGAATGTTTCTCCCTGGCGGCTTGTGTTTTCAGTATAGCATACGGATCGGCCGTGTCAATAGAACTGAAGTTTGTTTCTGAGCATGGATGACGAGCAGCCGGCGGTTATTGCCGGAGTCTACACTCAACCATACAACGAACTCGTCAGACCCGACCGGGTGTGGAAGATTACGAAGTACTTCCTGCGCCGGTGGACGCCGTATCTCTCCCCAAGCGAAGTCTGGCTGGTAATCGGCGCCCGGCAGCTGAGCTACTTTAATGAAAGGCGTCCCTGGTTCAGGGCATACGATCGCACCCTCGCCGAAGCGGCCGGGCTGCACGTTAAGGTGTTCCGCCGCACGATAAAAAAAGCTATTTGCAGCGGCGACGAGCATATCGGCGCATTTCTGCATAAAACGGTCGATCCCCAGTACCAGCGCAAAGACGGCGTCACGCGCCAGACGCAGACTCAATACACGGTGCGCCTGGACGATCCGCTTACCCCCGGCGACGCCGCGTCGCTGGCCTTCTGGCTGCGGCGCAACAGCCCGCAACAGGTGACGGCGGCA
>JAICPS010000478.1 GCA_025929715.1 Anaerolineae bacterium
CCTGCATCGGCATGACGGCCAGTAGAAGCGCGCCGAGGGGGGCGGAGATGATGTTCAGCCCGCCGTTGAGGGTCTGGTTTAGGCCTTGAATGCGCGTCAGGTGCTGCTCGGGCACCATCAGCGACGTGGAGGCCTGCATGGCGGGCCAGTGGAACGCGCCGGTCAGGGCGCGCACAAAGAGGATCACAAAGACGTGCCAGATCTGCACCACGCCCAACCAGAACAGGATACCGAGCAGTAACGTCGCCAGGGCCACTGAGCCGTCGGCTGCCAGGATCACGCGCCGCCGGTTCCAGCGATCGACCAGCACGCCGACAAATGGCCCCAAGAACACCTGGGGCAGTAGCCCCGCCAACGAAGCCATGGCCAGAACCGTGGCCGATCCAGTCGTCTCGGTCAGCCACCAGATGAGCGCAAACTGCACCAACTGGCTGCCTAATAATGAAACGGCCTGCCCACCCCAGATAATGAAAAAGGATCGGAAGTGGTGGTTTTGCTGGTCCATTCGCGTTTCCTCGGAGAATTTGAGCGATATAGCATAAATCTTATCGAAGTTATTAATTTCTATGATTATCCGCTTAAAATAATAACGATGCGCAGCGAGTTTGTCAAGGTTTTGCTGAAAACTTTAGATTTGGCCGGAGGTTCTTTGTGTGACTCAGGAGGGCGACTGTCCCGCTTTTTGGGGCACTCTTTCCGCCTCTTGGTCTCTAATCTACTGCATTCTAACGATGTGTTCCCCTCCGCCGTCTCGTATACTTGGCATAGAATCTGAAAAACTGAACGCATAGGAGAGTGACACATGTCGATCGAGGAGAATAAAGAGGTTGTGCGCCGCTTTGCGGACGAGGTGTTCAATCGAGGAAATCTTGGCGTAGCTGACGAACTGCTTGTGGAGGACTACCGGCAACATAGTATCATGGGCCTGCCGCAGGGCCGGGAAGGATTCAAACAGTTCTTCGCGGGCTTCGGCCAGGCGGTCTCAGATGGAGAGTACACCATACACGATTTGATCGCCGAAGGAGATAAGGTCGTGCTGTACGGTACTTTTAGCGCCACGCATACCGGGGAGATGCAGGGCATTCCGGCGACAGGCCGGCGCTTTGACCTGACAGCCATCGATATCTTCCGCCTCGAGGACGGGAAAATCGTCGAGCATTGGGACGTCGTCAACCAGATGGGGATGCTGCAACAGCTCGGGGTCATTCCAGCGCCGGAATAAAGCTTCACTCGAACGGCAATCGTGTATAATACGTTTTGTCTCATCGTGCAGGAAACAAAGCGGAGACAAGTAAATGACTGCTGTTACGTCGCCTTATGAGCAACCACCTTCGACGCAGGCAGTGGAGCGCGGCGAGCAGCCAAAGGTGCGCCTCGGCGGCTACGTCGCCCTGGCGGAGAGCGCCTGGATGGGCTTTGCGCTGGCTACCGAGTTCGCCGAACAGGTGTGGATGGCGCCGGCTGCCGCCCTGCGTGCCGTACGGCCGCGCCGCCCACGCCTGGCGTTACGCGGCTTATTCACGCGCGAGTTCAGTGTTGCCGAGGCCAGTTTTATCTTGATGGCTTCGTTTTTCCTCTCGGCCGGGCTGGGCGCGGTGCGCCAGGTACTGTTCAACGCCGAATTCGGGACCGGGGTGGCGGCCAACGCTTACTACGCCGCGTTCCGGCTGCCGGACACGCTCTTCAGCCTCATTGCCGGCGGCGCCCTGTCCAGCGCCATGATTCCGGTCCTGGTCAGTGCGCGGCGGGAGGACGGGGAGGTTGCAGGCTGGCGACTGGTAAACCTGGTTCTGACCGCACTTCTGGCTGCCTTCGTGGTGTTGGTGCTGGCCATCGAGCTGTTTGCACCCTTCTTCGTGAGCCGTGTTCTGGCGCCGGGGTTTGATGCCGAGACGAGCCGGCTGACCATCATCCTGACGCGCATTATGCTGGTACAGCCGCTCATCCTGGGTTTTGCCAGCGTGGCGACGGCCGTCCTCAACAGCCAGAACCGCTTCTTACTCACCGGGCTTTCAGTGGTCAGCCACAACGTGACGCTGATTGCCGGCATCCTCGCCGCGGGCTTTTGGCCGGCGCTGGGAATCTTCGGGCCTACGCTGGGCGTGCTGGCAGGCGCCGCGCTGCAAGTGCTGATTCTTTCGCCTGGCCTGCGCGGGGAAGCGGGGCGGCTGCGGCTGGCCTGGGATCCGGCCGACCGGCGCCTGCGTGACGTGATCCGCCTCCTGATTCCCAACGGCCTGTCGGTCAGCGTAAACTATGCCGGGTTCATCGTGGACACTGCCTTTGCCACTAAAGCGCCGGAGAGCGCCGGGCTGGCTGCCATCTATAACGCTTTTCTATTAGTAGGGTTGCCCATCGCGTTGCTGGGACAGGCGGTGGGGCAGGCGGCTTTCCCACGCCTGGCGAAGCACGGCGAAGCAGGGGAGTGGCGCGCGCTGCGCCGCAGCCTTTTGCAGGCGCTGGGCGCGGTGATCGCGCTGGCCTTGCTGGCCATCGCCGCACTATTGCTGCTCGGCCGGCCGGTTATCCGCATGCTATTCGAACATGGGCAATTTGATGCCGCGGCGGGCGACCTGACGTATCGCGTGCTGACGATCTACGCCGTGGGGCTGCCTGCCTACGTGATGACCGAGGTGGTAACCCGCGGCCTTATCGCGCTGCGCGATACGCGCACGCCGTTGTTTACCAACACCGGCCAGCTGCTTGCCCGCGTCACAATCATCGCGCTGCTTATCGAACAACTTGGCGTGCTGGCAATTCCCGCTGCCTTTGCCATCACTGCTTCGCTGGAGGCGGTTGTATTGACCGCCATTTTGCTGCTGAGGCTGCAGCGGCGCATCGGGCGTGAGGCTCAGGCGATGACTATTGAAGGTTAATTAAGAATCAGGTAATGCTGATGACTCGCAAACAGGGATGTTTGGGCTACTAAAGGACTGCCGCGTCATTTGTTGAATCCAAACGGCCGCCGGTGTACGAGGAAGAGGTGATGGCTGAGAGAAATCGACGAGCATTTGGGGAACCAGAACAAGCCGCTTACTATGAGACGGCGGGCTGGAAGGCTTACTACGATCGCAACTGGCCACGGGCGTTCTGGCTGTTAGTGCACGGCAACCGCAGCATGTTCCGGATGTCGTGGCCGACGGCTGTGGGCGCGGCCCTGGATACGGTGCGCGCCTCGATTGCCTTTGCGCCCCTGGAAAACAACGACGTGGGCCGGGCGCAGCGCTTCATGGAAAAGTTCTATGAAAAAGCACGGCGTTCCCTGGACATTGCCTGCGACGCCCGGACGTTGGCCGAGCTGGAACTAGATTACTGGGTCGTGCACCGGGAGCTGGCAATAGAAAGGAAGGACCCGCCACATCAAGATAATAGCGAACCGATGATCTACTCTTTGACGAGGCTGCACAGCGCCCTTTTCGGTGGGAGCCCGCAGGCGATGCGCCGATCCGCAGAATATCGCGCCCTGGCGGCCGTGGCGGTGGATCGCATTACGGGCAATTACTCGGTCGATATTGCCGCCGATTGGCGCGAGGTCGAGCGCTGTTTGCGGGAGGCTTATACAATCGTCAAGAACGACGCAGGTGACAGAAATGGTCAAATCGCTTGAGCACCTTATCGAGGTCGACCGCGCCTCTGATGCAGCGGTCCCTGCGGACCTTCGCGCCGCGCAGGCGCTGCTTGGGCGCGACCGGGCGCGTGGCCTGGCTGCGCTGGAGCAGCTGTTTCGCAGTGGCCGCCCGCCAGACGCACCGCTGCAAGGGCGCTATCGCGGCGAGCTAATCGCGCTGGATATCGCGCCTGGTTTTACGCAGCTTGCGTCC
>JAICPS010000461.1 GCA_025929715.1 Anaerolineae bacterium
ATCTGGTCCAGGAGAGTTTCCTACGAGCCTATCTGGACCTGGAGCGGCTCCGTGATCCCAGCCGCTTCGGCGCCTGGGTTCGTGGTATCGCCGTGAACCTGGCGCGTATGGAGCTGCGTTCTGGGCGATTTGCATTCGTCTCGTGGGAATTGATCCAGCCGGATGCGGGGACTGGTCAACGGCTTCCGGAACGGCTCGCCGAGCGTCGCGAACTGGTGCGCCGTATACGCAAGGCGATCGCCGCGCTCCCACCGGCCGAGCGTGCGGCTATCGTGCACGTCTATCTGAACGAGATGAGCCATCTGGAAGCGGCCGGGCAACTGAATACTAGCGTCGGCGCTATTAAGGTTCGGACGCATCGCGGGCGGGAGCGTTTACGTAAGATGCTGGCTGTAGAACTTCCGCACAGAGATGGACCATTGGAGGCAACCATGATTGAAGTAACAGTTTACGACGTGCTGGCAAAACTACCGGAAGACGAGCAATTGCTCCAACCTGACGAAATGAGACCGGCGGCAGAACAGGCGGAGGAATGGCTACTGAGACTGAATATGGGCGGGCACCGCGTCATCCTGCTCGCCGAGAAAGGGGGGGAGCGCCTGCTGCCGATCTGGGTTGGGCCCGCTGAAGGAGAAGCGATCGCTATACAGCTCCAGGGGCGCTCTCCTGTCCGCCCGCTCACCTTCGATCTGGTGAAAGAGTTGCTGTCCGCTGGCGACATTCAGGTCGAACGCGTCGCGATCAGTCGCCTACACGAGCAAGTTTTCTACGGGACGCTGACAGTCAAGAGGAATGGCAGGGACGCCGGCGAACTTGATTGCCGTCCGAGCGACGCCATCAACCTGGCCCTGCGCATGGATTCCCCAATCTTCGTGGCACCGGAAGTGATGGCCCAAGAAGGCGTTGTTCTAGACGGGAGCGGCGGCTATGATTACCTGCCATGCGAAGCGAAGATGCGCTGGATCTCGCTTCTCCAAGCAGAGTATTAGTTGTTCAGTCTCCGGTTTTCCAGACTTGCAGCAAAATACGCATTCTCGCACGGTGGCCCATCGGTCGCCCAAAGCTGTCGGGCCTGTAAGTCCATGATGATGCTGGATACGGTGCGATATTGCTCGTCGATGGGCGATTCGGGATCTTCGTGCCGGCAAATGGAGCGTGGCGCATTTTGATGATCCTGTAAATAACCCTGGATTTGTTCAACGCCTATCGATTGTGATGTCCCGAGAAACTCCTGCAGTCGTTCCTGGCGGAGGCATGAAAAGCGTCGGTATTCGTCGGGGGGCTCTTCGATTCCCAGGCCGACAGGATCGGCGAAGTGATTGGTATGGACGAGGCAGCCATTTTCAAACGGCAGGATGTTGGCAGAATCTGGAGCAGCTTCCAGATCGAGAGCGTGGTCGGGCAAGGCGGCGATCAGGAAGTTAGCGGAACAGGCGCGCGCCTCCTGGGTGATGGCTTCGCAGGCATCCTCCAGGTTTTCCTGCAGTAGGATTTCGTAACAGCGTACGTGGAACGGTTTATGGAGCCGTTCCCAGTCGTCGCTCGTCGTGGTGATGCCGTTTATGGCAAGACCGAGGCCGGCGCTATTTAGTCCGATTTTCCCGCCGAATATGCCGGCTTCGCTGAAGGCCAGTGTTTGAAGGCCACCATCGTGAGTGGTATGCAACAAAGCGCCTTTTACGTCCGGTATCCAATCCCAGTTTTGGCCTAGCAAAAGATGACCGTTCGCGGTGCGGTGTGGCGCCAGGGCAAATGCGGTGCAGCCGTCTTTTGCCGCCGCGATCTGTTTTTGCGCATACTGGTAGTAAAGTATCTCGTAGCGCACGTTGAGCGCTGTGACCTCTTCAAGGCTAAGACCGGATCCATTAGCGATACCACGCATGCCGGCAAAGTAATTGTCGTTTCCGCCGGCGATGGCCCGTGCGTAACGCGACGCGCGCTGCAGCACTTCTTCGCGCGCGACGCCGCCCTCGCGATAAAAGCGGTCGAAGTAGACCTGCAGATTGTGCTCGATGGCCGCGTGCAACACTGAACCATGCCGAAAGCCCTGTTCGTAAGCCGATCCTGTCAATCGCACAAGTGGTAAGGTCATTTATTGTCTCCTTGCGCCGGGCGTAGCTGGTGCACCACGCCCGGCGAAGCGGATTATACAGCAGGCGTCAAGTTTTTTTCGAAGTCGACGAAGGCGGGTTGGGGCTTGAAGCCAAGCTGGATGTTGAGCTGGAGCATCGGGTTGTTTTCCTCGTTGTCCGTTTCAACCTCGGCGTTGCCATGATCCTGGGCATAGCGGATGGCCTGCACCTTCAGTGCCGTCGCGATACCGCGTCGCCGGTGGCTGCGCACAACACCCGTTAACCCTGTTTGCAACAGGCGGTCCGTAACCAGATTGCGCCAGAGCGCGCTCATGCCCACATAGCGATCGCCGTCAAGGGCGATGAACCAGGCGTCGGGCAACAGATGTGGGTTCCCAAGGGTCATCTTCTCGAACTGTTCGAAACTGCGCTTGGTAAAGGGATCGGTTGTCGGTACGTCCTGCAAACACTCCCATTCCAGCTCATAGACCTTCCTCTTCCATTCCGGATCTTCGTCGCATAGCTGTGCCAGGGTTTTAATGGCAATGCCCGAATCAAGGACGCGTTGGACCTTGTATTCGAATGGCGACGGGTCAAAGGCGGCAGTATCGAGTCGAGACTTTGGCGCGCGCAACACGGGCCGATATCCTCGATTCTGCAGGAATTGCATGCTGTCTTCGTGGTCTTCGCGAGCGTGCCCGACGAGCTTCGTCGGTTCAAACGGCGCCAGTTCGTCGAGAAGGTAGTCATACACAGCGCCGCCGATGCCGCGCCTTTGGCGCCGTGGATCGACGGCGACAAAGACGAAGAATTTCCCGGGCTGGTATGTCCAACTGGTGTGGCCAATGGCAGCCGTGGCAACCACTCTTCCACCAACTTCACCCACGTAACGCTGGAAGAAGTACTGCGGATCGCGGTTGGCGTCCCAGAAGCGCCAACTTTCCACCGATTGCGGCTCTTCGGGATAAATCGCATTCTCGATGGCGACAGCCGCTTCATAATCCTGGTCATCATCCCTTGAGCGACGGATGTGGAGCTCCAGAGAGTCTACGATATCGGGTCTTTTCTTGTCTACTCTTGTGCTGAGAAGTGCGTTCATTTCACGCATGATTTTGTTCTCCTGTTAGTCTCTCGTCTCGGTTGCGGATGGTTACACCCAGACCGGCCAGCTCTTCTTCAACATTAAGACCTTCGTGGTAATGTATCGTCCACATTCCGAGGTTGCGGGCGGCCGAAACGTTGTCTAAGTTGTCGTCAATAAAGACCGCTTCTTGAGGTTCGCGCTCAAGACGTTGCAAGGTACGCAGGTAAATTTCAGAATCTGGTTTCATCACTTTCTCCTCTGCCGAGCAGACGACGAGATCGAAGGCGTCGGCGATTTTGTGCTCGTTTTCCAGTAAGCGGCGCAGGTCGTCTGTCGCATTGCTGATAATTGCCGTCTGGTATTCGGCTCGCAGCCGCCGGATCAGGTTGATGAGTTCTTCATCCAGCACGTCACCAGACCAAAAATCCTGGCGGAACTGTATCAGCTGGTCATCTTCCAATTGCAAATGACGCCCGATCCAGGTCCACAGTTCGCCATCATCCATAACGCCCTGCTGGGCAGCGGTACCCATTTCGCCGGAAAATACGATTTGTTCTGATTCCCACTCTTGTAGACCTAACTGCCGTTCCCAGCGCCGCCGGGGACCATGGTCCTGCGTGCGAAGAAGTACGCCGCCGACGTCGAATATTACTGCCTTGATCATGACGCCTCCTTACAATTCAATGCTTCGAGAAACAAAAAGAGGGACGCGGACAATCTCACGATTGCCTGCGTCCCTCTTTCGAAGAGTGCGCCGTTTCGAGGGGCACCCTGGGAAAACAAAA
>JAICPS010000128.1 GCA_025929715.1 Anaerolineae bacterium
CGGCGACAGAAGCTCGGCTGAGGCGCGCACAATGCGGGGGACGTAACCAGATGTATCGATTACCGCATCCCAACGCCTGCCTGCCAACAGGGCTAGGTCTCCATCGCGATCGCCGTGTATCTCCTCTACACCCTCGAACAGGCCGGGGTTGCTGCGACCTCGATTAAATAGGGTCAAGGAATGGCCGCGGCGCAGGGCAGCCTCTACGATGTGCCTGCCGACGAAACGCGTTCCGGCAATTATCAATATGTTCATCGCTCCTCCAGGGCATCAATAGCTGAAACTTTTAAGGAAGCTTTCGCTTTCTTAGTATAGCGTCGCTCCAGTGATCGTGTTAAAACTGAATGTGGTTTGTCCCAGTCTAAGCGGATAAAGATATGTGCCACGAATTTCACGAATTACGAAAGCAAAATTCGTGTCGTTTGTAGCAGATTTTGGATCTACTGAGGCTCACGAGAAAGAGATGGA
This sequence comes from Anaerolineae bacterium, assembly GCA_025929715.1. Classification (GTDB taxonomy): domain Bacteria; phylum Chloroflexota; class Anaerolineae; order Promineifilales; family Promineifilaceae; genus JAAYYY01. The sequence continues at coordinate 469 of JAICPS010000128.1, forward strand.
CCTTGTTGTAAGGCAGGGAAGCATACAGGCGGCAGCCGCCGACACGATTATTGTCAACCTCTTTAAGGGTGTGACGATACCCGCCGGAGCCTCTGGAGCTGTGGATCAGGCCCTGGGCGGCGCCATTGGCGAGCTTATCGCAGGTGGTGATTTTTCGGGCAAACTAGGGGAAGTCGGCGTCCTGTATCCCCGCGGCGCCATCGCCGCACGGCGTGTGCTGGTGACCGGGCTAGGCGAGCAGGAAAAGTTTGATCTGGAACAGGTACGAAAGGCCGCGGCGGCAGCTATCAAAAAGGCGCAAGAGCTAGGAGCGCGCCGCGTGGCCAGTATTGTACACGGTGCGGGGATCGCACGGTTACCTGCTGGGCTCGCAACGCAGGCGATGCTGGAAGGGACATTGTTGGCGCTATATCAATTTGACGGCGCGCGGCACGAACGCGAGGAGAAGACGGAGATAGCGTCTTTTTCAATTGTGGAGTGTGACGACAATAAGATCGAGGCAATCAATCAGGCAGTGGAGATCACGCGGTCGATCATTGCCGGGGTGATAGTGGCGCGCGATCTGGTAAACGAACCGCCCAACGTCGCCACGCCGACGCGCATGGGCGAAATAGCAAAACAGATAGCTAAGGAGCATGGCCTGAACGTGGTCGTCGGCGATCGTGCCTGGGCGGCCGGGCAAAAAATGGGCGCTTATCTTGCGGTGGCGCGCGGGGCGGGCGAACCACCAACATTTATTGTAATGGAACACAACGGCCGTCGCGAAGACATGGACACAATCGTGCTCGTGGGCAAAGGAATCACGTTTGATACAGGCGGGATTTCAATCAAGAAGGCCGACGGGATGGGGGAGATGAAAACGGATATGGCGGGCGCTGCAGCCGTTCTGGGCACGATGAAGGCGGTCGCCATGCTCGATCTGCCGCTGCGAGTTATCGGCCTTGCACCCTGCACCGAAAATATGGCGGATGCCCACGCCTACCGGCCTGCCGACGTGGTGACGGCGAGTAACGGAAAGACGATTGAAGTGATCAGCACCGACGCCGAAGGCCGCATGATTCTGGCGGACGCCCTGGTTTTCGCTAACAATTATCGCCCGAAGGCGGTGATCGACCTGGCGACGCTGACCGGCGCAGCGATTGTGGCTCTGGGTCAAAACGTCGCAGCCGGCCTTTTCAGCACGGACGACTGGCTGCGAGAGCAATTGGTGACGGCCGGCGCAACGACTCACGAGCGTGTCTGGCCCCTGCCACTGTGGGATGATTACCACGAAGCAATCAAGTCCGATGTCGCGGATATCAAAAATAGCGGCGGGCAATACGGCGGCGTCGGTACGTCGGCCATGTTTCTCAAAGCTTTTACAAATTATCCCTGGGCGCACCTGGATATTGCTGGTGTGGCGAACAATAAGAAGGGTAAAGCGTATACGCCAGCCGGCGCCACAGGCTTCGGTGTGCGCCTGCTGGTGGAGTTTCTGCGCAACTGGCGCAGCGACTGAGTCATCGCCAACGTACAATCTGCTTCAGGAGGCAAGCCAATGGCAGTGCCTACGCCCCCATTGACCATCGGAATCGAAGAAGAGTACCAGATCATCGATCCGCAGAGCCGCAATTTGCACGCCTATATTTCCGAGTTTCTATCGCAGGACGAACGACGGACCACCAGGCTGAATCTAAAGCCGGAGTTCATGCAATCGCAGGTGGAAGTGGGAAGCCACGTCTGCCGCAACGTAAGGGAGGTGCGGCAGGAAGTGATCCGCTTGCGGCGCGCGGTCTGCGAGATGGCCTATGAAAACGAGTTGGTTATTGCCGCTGCCTCAACGCATCCATTTGCTTTTTGGGATGAACAATCGATCACCGAAGGCGCCAGGTACCGTGAATTACTGGACGATATGCGCGCGGTGGCCCGCCAGCTCCTGATTTTTGGCATGCACGTGCATATCGGCTTTGGGCATCATGACAATGACGGACTGAAAGATCTGATGATCGAGATCATGAACCAGGCGCGCTATTTTGTGCCGCACCTGTTGGCGCTGTCCGCAAGCTCTCCGTTCTGGCGCGGAGAAGACACCGGACTGAAGTCGTACCGCAGCATTATCTTTGAAATGATGCCGCGCACGGGCATTCCACACTCGTTTGACTCCTGGGCCGAATACGAGTCGTTTGAAAGCACCTTGAAAAAGGTTGGCTCCTTTGGCAAGCGCGATCCAGTGGCCAAGATCTGGTGGGATATTCGCCCTCATCCCACGTTCGATACCCTGGAATTTCGCATCGCCGATATCTGCACTCGCGTAGAAGAGGCCGTCTGTATCGCCGCACTGTTCCAGGCAATCTGCGCGAAGCTGCTCAAGCTGCGGCGCAACAACCTTTCCTGGCGCAAATACCGGCACATGAATATCACCGAGAACAAGTGGCGCGCGGTGCGCTACGGCACGCGCGGCGAGTTGATCGATTGGGGCAAAGAGGAATCGGTGCCTTTCCACTTTCTGATGGAAGAGCTTCTCGAAATTATAGACGACGTCGTCGACGAGTTGGGCAGCAGGAAGGAAGTAGAATATGTGCGGACCATCCTGCGAAATGGAAACAGCGCCGATCGCCAGGTGGAAGTCTACAAACGCCACGGTGGGGACGATAACCGGGAAGAGGCGCTCAAAGCCGTCGTGGACAACCTGGTGGAAGAGACGAAGGAGGGCGTCTACGACTGATTATTTGTAGGCTGCGACGCCAAATGCTTGCGGCCGATCGATCACGCGCTTAAAACCGGCGGCGATTAGCCGCTGGCGCACGCCACGCGCGACCCCCGCACCCGACCTGCTCTGTAAATCGCCGATGTAGTGGAAGAGCCGCCCTCTGGGCGTCAGCACGCGATACAACTCGCGGTAAAAGTCCTCGCCGTAAAGATGCCCGGCCAGGCTGAACACAGGTGGATCGTGAATTACGCGCGGGTATGCCGAGTCTTCCAACGTTTCTACTACGTCAAAAGCATCGCCGATTCGGCGCGTAATCCTGTCATTTGCGAATAAATCTTGTGACCAGGGATTCAGGCGGCAGATGTCAACTACCGTGGGGTCCAGCTCGATGGTCGTGACCGTTTCCGCGGTCCTTGCCGCTTCGATCGCCGTGTAGCCCAAGCCCATGGCCGTGTCCAGGACGTTCCCAGCGACCGGCGCAATCGTCTTTATTTTGGCCAGCGTATCCTGGCGGGGATCGGTGTCTTTTATGCGGTGCATGAGCAGTCCGGAGATGAGCATCGTAGGTGCGGACGTCGTGGGGTAGAGCGTGTACGCGCGATTCAGCGTTTCGGAGAAGAACTGGATCTTGCGCGCCGTTCGATCTTCGATGAGGAAACAAGCTGAGTTGTTGGCTGCGATCTCTTCTATCTCGCTCCAGGGAAGCAGGGCGCGATCGGGCAATTGCACGCCGCTGTTCTGTAATGGCAGCTCCTCCTGAGTTAACCCTAGCGTTAAAGAAGTGACGACGGAAGAGGCGCCCGACTTACGCGCTTCAAGTATCGATTGCGCCTGATAGTGAGATAGAACAGGAAGCACTGGTGTAAGCTCTAGCGAGGCCGGATGTAGCGGAGTTCAGACTGGGGATCGCTCAGATATTCGACGCCATCCTCGGTGACGAGTACATCTTCTTCCAGGCTCATTATTCCACGGTCGGGGACAATGACGTGCAGCTCCAGCGTGAAGATGTTTCCGGCTTCTACGGGCAGTTCGCACACGCCCTGATAGCGTTCCCAACGAGGAGCTAGCACGGTGGCGCCATCGTGGGCCACGCGCCCCAGGAGATGGCCAAAGCCGTGCATGTATTCGTCGTAGCCGTTCTCGACAACGTGCCTGCGCGCAACTTCATCGACCTTCCAGCCCGGTACACCGGGCCTGAGCGCGGCTTCGCCGGCCCTGAGCGCCCCGAAAACGACGTCGAAAGCGCGCTGCACTTCGACCGGCGCCGCTGATTCGCCATCTTCCAGAACATACCACATGCGCTGCAAATCGGCGCAGTAGTCGTTTTCGCGGACACCCATATCGAGGTGCAGCGTATGGCCTTGCTCCAGCACCACGTCGCCGGGCGCTGCGTGTCCAATTGCGGAATGGGGTCCGCAGGTCACGATGGGATTGTATGGTTTGTCCCAGGCGTATCCCAATCGCATCTCGTCAATACGCCGGTGTACAAAGTCTGCGATCTCGCGCTGGGTCATGCCCGGCCTGGCGAACTGGTCCACCTCGTCGAAGAGCGCTTGCGTCGTGTGCACCGCCTGGCGCACGCGGGCCACTTCAATAGAACTCTTGCGCCCGCGCAATGCGGCAGCGAGGCGTTCGCCGGACACTAGGCGACCGCTATAGGGCGTTCCGTCCAAAATCTGTTGCAGAACGAGGTACATGCCATGTGATAAGCCGTCGGCGGCGACGTCCGCCGTAGAATAGTTAACCGCGAGCTGTTGCGGATCCTCATCGCGCAGGAGCGTGCGCAAACTCTCGCCTATGCCCTGGTGATAGCCAATTACCTGGCTGTATGCCCCGGTCTGCCGCACATTTTCGGCGTCGTAATAACCGACGATGGCCTTATGTTGTCCGTCACGACTGAGCAAGAAGGCTGAGTGCCATACCATGTCCATGCCCAGGATAAGCTCCAGCGTCGGATCGGGCGACAGAGACGTTTCGCGCACGAATGTAAGCCACAAGTCAATGTCGAATTCGTTAAGGATGGCTGTGGCCTGGGAGACCTTCTCTTGGATGAGCTGGTTGTTGTCCATAAGTTTCTTGTTTAGCCAGAATAATTTGATGCATCGCCAATTTGCAAGATTGGCATGCTAAAGTTGGGAGAGAATCAGTGGTCCATCTTTCGTTATAGCAATGGTGTGTTCGAATTGGGCGGAAAGGTGGCCATCGGCTGTCACCACGGTCCAGCCGTCGTCGAGCATACGCCAGGCAGCTCCTCCCTGGTTAATCATTGGCTCTATCGTAAAGACCATGCCCGGTCGCAAGCGTGGCCCGCGCCCGGCCGGTCCAACGTGGGGCACAGACGGTTCTTCATGCAGAGAACGGCCAACACCGTGGCCTCCCCATTCGCGAACAACACTGTAGCCGCGATCTTCGGCATGGGCCTGAATGGCGGCGCCAATGTCGCCTAACCGGGCGTCAGGCTGCGCCGCCTCGATGCCCAGGTACAGACATTCGCGCGTCACATCGAGTAGGCGCTGCACACCGGCTTTCACCCGGCCCACTGCGTAGGTCACGCAAGCGTCGCCACACCAGCCATCGAGTCGCAGGCCGATGTCTACGCCGATAATGTCGCCCGCCACGAGGAGCCGGTTGTCGGGCAGGCCGTGACAGATCTCGTCGTTGACGGAGGCGCAAATTGTTCCCGGAAACGGCGGGTGCGTCGGCGGCATGCCGCGATATCCTTTGTAAAGGGGCTTGGCGCCGCGACTTTCGATAAAGTCGGTCACGAGGTCATCCAGGTCCGATAGGCGGGTGCCAGGGCGAATGGTCGCGTCGAGTATTCGAAATGATTCGGCAACGAGCCGGTTGGCTTCGCCTAACGCTTCTAATTGTTCGGCTGTCTTTAGTCGAATCGCCATGCCTGGCTCATTCCCCGTGGTTTTACGACTCCCCGACGATAGCTTCGAAGATTGCCTGAAGCTCCTCGTCGGAGTAGAAGTGAATGACGACCTTGCCACGGTCACCGCTTTTCTGGATGTTCACCCGCGTGCCCAACGACTGTTGAAACTGCGACTCCAGCCAGACCATTTCCGGAGCCGGCTTGGTCGCTTTGCGCGCGGAAGGCCGAGCGCCTGCCAGCTGCTTCTCCACAGAGTCGGCCGCCTGCTGCACGCTGAGGCCCTTGTTGACGATGGTCTGCATCATCGCTACCTGCTGCTCTGGTGTGGGAAGCCGCAATAACATTTCGGCATGGGCGGCGCTCAAATGTCCCTGAAGGAGCGCCTGTTGCACCTTATGTGGCAACTGCTCGACGATGCGAACCACGGCCTCTGTCTGTCGCACGCTGAGATCTTTGCCGAGGATGGTCCGCATAAGCATTAGCTGTTCTTGGGGTCCGGGGAGGCCGAGTAAGGTGCGCGCATGCCCACCACTAAGCGCCCCGCCGACCACGGCTTCCTGCACCTCCGGCGGCAGATCGAGGAGGCGCACGAAGTTAGCCACCGCCGGCCGGCTCTTGCCAACCCGCTTAGCGACCTGCGCTTGCGTTAGACCAAATTCGTCGATTAGCTGGCGGTAAGCGGCCGCCTCCTCCAATGGGTTGAGATCGGCACGCTGAATGTTTTCGATGAGGGCCAGCTCCAACATTGCCTGCGGCGACGCCTCCTTGATCACGACGGGCACCTCCAGGAGGCCGGCCCGTTGGGCGGCGCGCCAACGCCGTTCGCCCGCGATCAACGTATAACGGCCATGGCCATCGTCGTTGACGATCAGCGGCTGAATGAGACCGTGCTCTTCAATGGACGCTGCCAACTCATCCAAAGCCTCTTCGTTCATGAAGCTGCGCGGCTGTCGTGGATTCGGGCTTATGGCGCTCGTGGCGACCGTGCGTAGGCCACTAGCCGCCTGCTCCGGCATTTCATCCTGGCCGCCCGGTATAAGTGCACCTAACCCTCGTCCTAAGCCGCGTCGTTTGCTCATCGTTATCGTCCTTGCTACTGCTCTTTTGCCTTTACAGAATCGCCGTCACCCTTCAGCAGCTCGGCCGTGAGAACTTTGTAGGCCATCGCGCCCGGCGAGGAAGGAGCGTAGAGGTTGATCGGTTGCCCGTAGCTGGGCGCCTCGCTGAGGCGCACGTTGCGCGGAATGATGGTTCGAAAGACCTTACCCGGAAAGTGGCTCCGCACCTCTTCGACGACCTGCCGGCTGAGGTTCGTGCGGCTATCGTACATGGTCATCATCATGCCTCGAATTTCCAAGCGGTCGTTAAGATACCGCCTGACCATCTCCAGCGTCTGCGTCAGCTGCGATAAGCCCTCGAGCGCCAGATATTCACACTGAACGGGGACAAGCACGCCATCGCGCGCCGCGGTCAGCGCATTGATCGTCAGCAAGCTCAGGCTGGGCGGACAGTCTATAAGGACATAGTCGAAACGACCCTCGGCCTGTTCCAGGGCGCGTTTCAAACGGTATTCGCGCGCCATCTCATTGACCAACTCGACTTCCGCACCGGCGAGATCAGGGTTCGCGGGCAACAAATTTAACCCTGATTCATCATACTTGACTAGCAGCTCGTCAATATCGGCGGCCTGCAACAGAAGATCATAGGTCGACCTGCTGATTTCGCTTTTATCAAATCCCAGGCCGGACGTGGCGTTTGACTGCGGATCCATGTCGACGATCAACACTCGGTGGCCGCTGCTGGCGAGGTAAGCGCCGATGTTGATAACGCTGGTGGTTTTGCCTACGCCTCCCTTCTGATTGACGACTGCGTATATCTTCATATCGTCCGGCCGATTTACAAAACCGGCCTACAACGTGGTTTGCACGCAGCGAATCTTTGATGCGAGGTCATTGCCCATGACCGACTGCGCGGCAATTTTGTTCGCAAAGCGGGCCGCTTCCCAGGGGTTGCCTTTCGTCTGATAGAGTCGGATAAAAAAAGCCGCGGCAAAAACGTCGCCCGCGCCGGTCGGATTCACTTCCTCGACCTCAGGCGCCGGGAAGCGGCGCTCTTCGTCTCCCATAAAGACGGTGCAGCCGGCCGCGCCCTGAGTGAGGACAAGGAGAGGCGCCCAGCGGCGAAAGCGATCGAGCCAGGTGCGGTCCGCCAAATCTTCATCACTGAGCACGACCGCCGCTGCCAGAGGCATCACATCCTGCGCCTGCTCCCAAAATTGTGCGTGGACCCGTCCTTCGGCATCCCAAGTCCTCAACCATCCCTGCGGCGTGAGCCCGATAAGGCTGTTGCCAAAGTGGTAGACCAATGATGGATCGAGCTCTGCCGCAATCGGCGCCAAGTGTACGATGGGCGTATGTTCCCAACCCTGGGGCACATGTTCGCATGAAAGTGGGCGAGCGCGTCCGTATAAGTACTGAGTGCGTGCTCCATGACGATACACGTTCTTGAAGGTCGTCGACTGAGAAGCGGGGAGACGGTGAACCTCCAGGCCTGTGAGCGCGGCGTCTTTTTCAAAATCAAAATCAGGGGCTGCACTGGTCAGGATTGCCGTGCGGCATCCTAATGCCCGCGCCGTCGCCCCGGAGAACGCAACTGTTCCTCCAGTTACCTCTCCGGTTGGGGTCAGATCGCATGCTATATGGCCGATAGCTAAATAGTCGAACACCTGGATAGACTTCACAAAAGAAAAATTGGAGGCAAATGTCCGTGCAGTAACACGTGTACACAGATTAACAGGATTTTTTTAGGTATGGTGACAGGTAGTCTGTAATACCATGAGTATAACGTGCGAAGGGGGGACTGTCACGGAAGGGGTAAAAGCTTCTATTGCATTATGTCACGATCACGGTTAAGATTTCAGAGTCATGCTTAACCGACTGTTTGGGCAGCGGCCGCTGCTCACGTTGCCACAAATTCTGGTGTTGCTCGCCATCGTGGCGGGGCTGTTTATTGCCGTCGATCTGAACCGGCGAGCTGAGGCAGGGCGTATGGTGGGCGTGGGCGAAGAGGACTTGCAGGCTGAGGTGGACGCCGAAAGTACGCGCCAGGTGGCGTTACAGGCCACAGCGGCCTACGTGCAGAGCGACAGTTACGTCGAAGCATACGCCCGCAACGAGGGAAATTATATTCTGCCCGGCGAACAGCGGGTCGTACCGCTCTTTATAGAGGGCACTCCCCAACCGACGGCGACGGCGCCTGCCACTCCGGATCCGGCAGCGCGGGCGCTGCCATGGCAAGCCTGGTGGCGGCTCCTGACCGACGCTCCACAACCAACCCCCTAACGCGGTAAGAAACCGCAGCTACTACTTTTATCCCATACGTATATCTTACAGCCGGCGCTAGACTTACAGGCGTTAAGCGTTGATGCGGGTCCTCGTGGGAGGATGGGCATTCCGGTGTATCCCCCAGGTCTCCTAGGAAGGCGGAACTATTTGCTAATGGTCTGGGCGTATGTTAACATATCTAAACTCGAGCTTTACATATTATTGAGTTCAGCCCAGACTTGCGCCGCCAAGGTACCTCCATCCAGTCGCGGAGATAACCTTGCCATCCAGGCTGAGATCGTGCCATCGCTAGCGTAAGACCATGCGTGCACAACACTATAGTTTTCGTTAAGGAATATTATCATGGGCCGTCGCACAATAGCCATCCTGTTACTGGTAGGCGGTTTGTTGCTGTTGCTGGTCGTGGCAGCCTTCTTTCTTCTTCAAGGTGGAGATGAACCAGAGGTCGCCGAGACTACACCGGTCGTAGAAGACGATGTCACGCCCGGCGCTGAAGGAACAACCCCTGCCCCGAGCGCACCGCAAGAAACACCATCCGCGTCTACGTTGA
>JAICPS010000524.1 GCA_025929715.1 Anaerolineae bacterium
ATCGCTCGCCGGCACCCCTTGCTCTGCGCATACGCCACCACTTGAGCCACGTCTGCGGAACGCGCCCGCTCCAGCGGCCTGTACTTCGTGTCCAACACCGCGTGCGCAACGCCGTCGCCGTCATATAACACTAGGTCGATGCTGAACTGCACACCGCTCTCGGCGTCGCCATCTGCGTCGCTACGCAGGACTACCGTCTCCTGCACGCGTAGCGTCCACGGCGTGGGCAGCTCCTGCCGCAACCACGCCGCCACATACTGCTCGTAAAGCCGCGCCATGTTCACTAGAAACGGCGCCATCGCCTCGTCTCCGCGCTGATGGGCCGGCCCGCTATGCTCCAGAAAAAAGCGGCAGAGCGCGTGCAGCGGCGCGTAATCTTCGTTGAGTCGGCCATATTCCCGCCCCACACAGGCCGATGCCGCCGTCGGGACCAGCGTAACGGTTCCTTGCAGTGCGCGCAGCGCGCGTCGCAACAGCGGTTGCACCCGCTCGCCGCAAATACGGGAGCGCGCTATACACCACAGTGTCCACACCAGGATCTGGTTGTCGGGCACGTCCACAGTGTGCTCTTCGTAATCGCAGAGGACACCTAGCGTCGCCGCTTGCTGTTCCCCCGGCTCCAGCAGCAGCCGCCCGCGCACAAACGGTAGCCGTTCGCGATGCCCCATATAGCCGCCGTACAGCCCCTGGTGCGCTCGGCGCAACACGCCCTCCGCCAGCGCCGCTGCCAGGCGCTCGTAAACCGACGCCAGCGAATCGCCGTGCACCAATCCCGGCAAAAAGTGAAAGCTTTGCAGCCCGTCGGCCATTTCCAACATGCCAAAAAGGTCCTCGATGGCAATTCGCGGTTCAAGCGCCAACATCAGTTCCGGCGTGACCCGGATCAGGCCCACCCAGCCACGACTCGTCAGTTCCCAATGTTGCCCGGTACCCGGCGAGGGAAACGCCACCGACAGCACGCCGCGCTCCCGGTCATAGTGCCGCCACAACAACACGCCAGTCTCCTCGGCCAGCGCGGCAGCCGGCAGCCTTTCTGTCCTGTACTCTGTTAGCGCAACGATTTGCGGAGCACGTTTCATGCCTCCATCTTACATGATTTTCCCAGAAACTTGGAGTTTCCGGGAAAATGGGGGCACAATACAGAATATGCGCACCTACGTGCTCCTTAATCCCGCCGCCGGCCACAGCGACCCCGAAGAAATCCGCCGGCTCCTGTCTGAAAAGCTACCACAGCCACAGTGGCAGGTCGAAATTCGCGAGACGACGCCAGAAGATGACGTAGCGCAGCTGGCTCGCGATGCGATCGAGAACGGCGCCGCGCTAATCTGTCCGGCCGGCGGCGACGGCACCGTCTCGAAAGTCGTGGACGCCCTGGTGGGGACCGAAGCTCAGCTGGGAATCATCCCGGCCGGCACGACCAACGCCCTGGCCCAGGCGCTCGAAATTCCGCGCCAGATCGAAGGCGCCCTCGAGGTCATCGCCAATTCAGGACGGCGCGTGCAGTTGGATGCTATAGAGCTCGACGGGCACTATTACGTTCTGGGCGTGGGCGTGGGGCTTAGCGCGACGACCATGGAAAAGACAAAACGAGAGGACAAACAGCGCTTCGGCGAGGCCGCCTACGTCTGGACCGTGCTCAAAGAGCTGGCAGGCTGGCAGCCGCGCCGTTACACGCTGCAAATCGACGGCAAGCAAATAAACGTGAGCGCCGCAGACGTGCTCCTGGCAAATGCCGGCGTGCTCACCGGCTCTTTAAAGTGGGGCGAACATATCCAGCCCGACGACGGGCGCATTGACCTCTGCGTCGTGCGGGCGCGAAACGCCGTAAATTATGCGGGACTACTATTGGACGTGTTGCGGCGGCGTCAGTGGAACAACCGCCACATTCAATTTTTTGTGGTTACGGAGTCGGTGAAAATCAGCGCCGGCGTTCCCGTACCTGTCACCGGCGACGGTGAAATTATCGGCCACACGCCGCTAGAGGCGCGGATTGTCAAGCACGCCGTCACAGTTCTCGTTCCGTAAAGGTGACCAGTGTTCCAGGTGACCGGCGCTTCAGGTGACCGGCACTTTCAAAGTGCCGGTCACCTGCCGTTAAGCCCTAATTATCCTCGGACGTACGCCCGCCGTACTCGCGGAAGAACGCTTCTAGATTAGCGGCATCCTCGTCATCCACCTTGGCCACCACCACAACCGCCTGGCCTCTCTCGACGGCCTGGCGGAAAAAGTCAGAAAGCCCCTCGTCGTCAAGATCGCTCAGGTCATCGCCCACCATTGCCAACGGCGTAACAGCGCCCACGTCAGGCTGTGTGTTAGGAAAGCCTATCGGCACGACCGCTCCCCCTTCGTCCGCCACATTACGCTGGTAGACGCGGTAGTCCAGATCTTCAAACTCGGTTTTGGCCAATGCGTCCAGCGCTTCCGTTGCTTCTGCCTCTGATTGAAATAAACTGGCCACGGTCGTCATAATCGTCACTCCTATGGTTCTATTGAACTTGAATTCGGTCAGTTCTATTATAGGGTAGTAACCAACCGCACCGGGACATAATTCAGATACAAATCAACCTGTGACAGGGGTACGCTAAATTTCCTAACCGCTTTTTTCCGTCTCTCATGGCCCATCTTATCCACCCTGCCTCTATCCACATTCAACTTCTAGGCGGCTTTCGCGTCACCATCGGCGGGCAAGCCATCGGCGAAGAGGCCTGGAGGCTACGCAAGGCGGCCGGCCTGGTCAAGCTGCTGGCGCTGGCGCATGGGCGCCGGCTGCACAGAGATCAATTATTCGAAGCTCTCTGGCCCGAATTGGCTCCGGCCGCCGCATCTAACAACCTGCGACGCACCCTGCACCACGCGCGCCGGTCGCTTGAGCCCGGCCATCCCGGCTCGCGCTACCTACTTTCGCAGGGCGAGCACATTCAGTTGTCCTCCCCCGCCGGTCTGGTCATCGACGTCGAGCAATTTGAGCAGGCCGCCGGGCTCGCCCGCCGCTCGGCCGGGATAGACGATTATCGCGCAGCGCTGGCCTTATACCGTGGCGATTTGCTGCCGGAGGATCGCTACGAAGACTGGGCCACCGGCCGGCGGGAAACCCTACACCTCCTCCATCTTTCGCTTCAGCTCGAGTTAGCCCGGCTGCACGAGAGCCGGCAAGAGCGAGAGCCTGCCGTCGTGACTTACCAGCAGGTGGTGGCAATTGATCCCATCAACGAGGAAGCGCGCGTCGCCCTGATGCGGCTCTACGCTCTGGGCGGCTGGCGTGGCCAGGCGTTGCAGCAGTACCAGCAGCTCGCTGCCGCCCTCGAGCAGGAGCTATCCGTCGCGCCCGACCCGGCGACGCAGCGGTTGCACGACGAGATCCGCACCGGGCGCTTTCCTGCGCCGGCCGAGGCTGCCATTGATCCGGCACCGGCGCCACCCCGCTTAGCGCGGA
>JAICPS010000561.1 GCA_025929715.1 Anaerolineae bacterium
GAAGGCATCTCCAAAGTCGGCGACGTCCTGGACCTGGGCGTCGCCTACGACATCCTCGAGAAGCGCGGCGCTTACTACCGCTATGGCGAACTCCTCCTCGGCCAGGGCCGCGAGAATGCCAAGCAATTTCTCGCCGAAAATCCGCAAATGATGGAGGAAGTAGAAATGCGCGTGAGGCAGGACGCCGGTCTTCGCATGCCCAAGCGCTACTCAGAAGATGACGAAGCGCCGGTCGAAGTTGAAGAAGTAGAAGCCGAATAACGTCGACTATTTTCAGGTGCCATAAGCGATTAAAGCGGTCAAAGTGGCAGCCTTTCAGCGGTGACAAACGACTGAGAGGCTGCTGCGTCTGTTTGACAGTGCTTTGCCCGTTGTTATAATTGGCCACTGCTTAGGACAATATCTGCCCCCCGTATAGTCTGTGAAAATCTATTCCCTAAATGGAAGACCGCAGACAACCACGCAGAATAAGTCCATGTTTACGTACCGACATGTGGAGTTAACAGAATGAGTGAAGAGATTAACGATTCAACTGTTGCCGAAACGGAGGAAGTCAGCCGGCCAGGCAGCATCGCCGAATTGAAACGCAAGATGAAACTAAAAGGTACCGTCGACCGTCTGGAATTGTACGGCGCCTTCATTAATGTGGGGCTGGAGACCATGGCCCTCGTCCATATATCTCGATTGGGCGATGGGCATGTCAACCGTGTCTCCGACGTCCTCAGCGTCGGCGACGAAGTGGAAGTATGGGTCGACAAGGTTGACACTGAGCAGAACCAGATCATGGTAAGCATGGTCGAACCGGTTGCCGTTGAGTGGAATGATTTGAAAGAGGGCAGAACCTTTACGGGTAAGGTCACGCGGCTAGAAACGTTCGGCGCTTTTATCGATATTGGGGCCGAACGTGAAGGCCTGGTGCACATTAGCGAGCTAAGTCACGATTACGTAAAACATCCTTCAGAAGTCGTAAATGTCGGAGACGAAGTCGACGTACAGGTAATCGGCTCAAGCCGGCGTAAGCGACGCATCGATCTCAGCATGAAAGCGCTGGTCGAAAAGCCACAAGCGATACCCGCCGTTGCCTCTGGACAGGATGACGAGGAATTAGAAGAGCAGGACGAAATGCCGACTGCCATGGAAATCGCCATGCGACGTGCTATGAGCAAAGACAGCGATGACAATGGCAAAGCAACGAAGAAAGAACGCCAGCGCCGGCAAAAGGGCCGGCAGGAAGACATCTTAAGCCGAACCCTAAAGATGCGCGAATAGTTGTTTCGAGACCCGCAAGATGCGCGTCTGTTTATGTCGCAAGCTATTTAGACAAGCTTCTTAGAACACGTTCCCCGGCCAGTCGATCATCAGCGCGTCAAGCTTCTCGCCTACCTTCACGTTCTTCACTCCTTCCGGTATGATGACCAACGCATTCGCCTGAATCAGAGACGTCATGATGTGCGATCCCTGGCTGCCGGTGCTGGAAGCTGTGTACCGGCCCTCAGGAGCCCGCGTCACTATCGCCCGCAAGTATGTCTCTCGCCCGTCAGAATGCACTTCTTCTTGCATCTCCACCTCGACGCACGGTCGCGCCAGGTTACGGCGCCCGGCCATCTTCAATATTGCGGGACGCGCAAAACGTTCAAAAGAGACCATTGCCGAAACTGGGTTCCCCGGTAATCCCAGATAAGGAACACCATGGTACGAGCCGTAAGCCAGCGGTTTGCCGGGCCTCATCCGTACACGCCAAAAGCCCACGTTGCCTTCTGCTTCCAGCACAGCCTTTACCACGTCATAAGCTCCAACCGACACGCCTGCAGAGCTGATGAAAAGGTCGACGCCCGCATCGAGACCTGCCGATAGCCGCGCCCGCACGTCACTTTCGTCGTCGCGCGCAATGCCCAGTGATACCGGTTCCGCTCCCAGGCTGATTATCTGCGCCGTCTGCGCATAACTGTTACTGTTGCGAATCGTTCCTGGTCGCAGCTCCTCTTCCACGGCAACCAGTTCGTCTCCAGTTGCCAATACCCCTACCCTCGGTTTGCGCACGACGGGGATCTCTGCCACACCCAACGAAGCTAGAACCCCAATTTCCTGTGGGCGCAAAACGTGGCCCGCAGGCAGCACCTCGGATCCCGCCCGCACATCTTCACCGGGAAAGCGAATATAATCGCCCGGCCTTACAGCTTCATAGACCAGAATCTCCTCTGGCAACACGCGTACTGCATCTCGCCAGCGTTCGCTCGTGGCCTCGACGGGAACCACTGCATCGGCGCCTGATGGCATCGGTGCGCCGGTCATGATCCGCGCCGCCGTACCACGCCGGATTTCAACCTCTGACACACTTCCCGCGGCAATATCAGCCACCACACGCAGCGCGACACTCTGTTGCCGGCTGGCGCTGGCGACATCTTCTGCCCGCAACGCGTAACCGTCCATAGACGAATTCGCAAAAGGAGGTAGGCTGTTAAGCGCCGTTACAGCTTCAGACAGGACCCGATTCAGCGCTTGCAAAATTGGCACGCGCTCCGCATCCAGAACGGCAAATCCCTCAAGCACGAGCTTGAGGGCCTCTTCTACAGTCAGGTCTTCTTGCCTGGCCACGCTATTGTCCCGTTCCGTCAAGGGATAGCGCCGCTGCCTCCCCCTGCATCGCCTCCAGCACGTTCGCCACGTGCTGCCAGAGATCTAAATTCCCATCAAAACAGACGTGAGAGAAATCGGCGACCGCCGACTCAACATGCTCGCGATTAACGCCGCCTGCAAAGCGTCGGTCCTTCCATTTCTTGCGTACCGATTTCTCCGTCACGTCGGCAATATCGTGTGAGGGCCGCACGAGCGTCACGGCCGTGATCATCCCGGTAATGTCATCACACGCCAGCAACGCGTAGTCGATAGCCTTCTCTCTGGCTACGCCGGTACCTTCCTCGTAATGTGAGAGGATGGACCGGATCGTCTCTTCGTCGACGCCCCGCTCACGTAAAATTTCGGCGCCATTGATCGGATGCCGGTCGAGATCAGGATGAATTTCCCAATCGAAATCGTGCAGAATACCCACGGAACGCCAGTATTGAGCATCTTCTCCCAGGCGAGATGCGTACCACGCCATCGCCGCGCCACCCTCC
>JAICPS010000010.1 GCA_025929715.1 Anaerolineae bacterium
AGCTCGACGTACTTGCCCACGATACCAATCTTTATGCTCTCATGTGGCTGCCGAATGCGCTCGATCATGGCCTTCCACGAATCCAGATCCGGGTCGTGGACCTGTTGGCCAAGTCCTAACCGGCGCACGACAAGGTCGCCGAGGCCGGTGGCTTCAATTTTTAGTGGGATGCTGTAAAGAATGTTGCTGGTGACGGCCGGGATAACGGCGCTGCGATCGACGTCGGTAAACAGGGCGATCTTGTCTATGTGTTCTTCCGGGATGGGATAATCGGCGCGGGCAATGATTACATCCGGTTGGATGCCGATGCTGCGCAGTTCGCGCACGCTGTGCTGCGTGGGCTTGGTTTTCAGCTCGCGGCTGGCCTCCAGGTAAGGTAGGAAGGTGACGTGCACGTAAAGCGTGTTTTCGCGCCCCACGTCGGACCGCATCTGGCGCAATGCTTCCAGAAATGGCAGGCTTTCGATGTCGCCAACGGTTCCACCAACTTCGACGATGACCACGTCCGCCTGCGTGCTCTCGGCGACGACGCGGATGAAACGCTTGATCTCGTTGGTGATGTGTGGAATGACCTGGATCGTACCACCGAGATAATCGCCACGGCGCTCTTTGGCGATCACTTCCGCGTAAACCCGGCCAGTGGTCACGTTCGACATCTGGCCCAGGTTGATATTGATAAAGCGCTCGTAATGGCCCAGATCGAGATCCGTCTCAGCACCATCTTCAGTCACAAAAACTTCGCCATGCTGGTATGGGGACATGGTGCCCGGATCGACGTTGATATATGGATCGAGCTTCTGTACGGCTACTTTGAGCCCTCTGGCCTTCAAAATACGGCCGAGAGCGGCGGCCGTAACACCCTTGCCCACAGAGCTAACGACACCTCCGGTAAAGAATATGTATTTAGTCATCGCTGCCTCACTCAGCTAATCACTTTCCCGGAAACCGGCCGGTAGAGAGCCTAGGGTTTCCAGGAAAGTTTCGATTAATAGAAAAGTGGGGCATGTCAACTTGGCCGACATGCCCCACTTTATTCGTACTTTTTGTTGAAGGTCGCCGGAGCGAACTTATCATCGTTTAGCCTATATTAGTCTTGCCAGGTCCTCCGTTGCCCGGCTTGCATCCAAAAATATCAGCCCCAGCTTGGCCTTGCTGCGCGCCAGCACGGTCAATACCGCGTCCTCTCCCACAGCCATGAGTACAATAATACCCGCATCGCCGCTAATGTATACGCGTTCTAGTTTACCACGGCTTAGCTCGCTGGCAATCCGATCGCCCAATGAAAGCATGGCCGCTGACATAGCCGAAATGCGGTCTTCGTCCACACCTGCAGGCAGGGAAGAGGCCATAATCAGGCCGTCCACGCTGACGACCGCGGAAGCTTCTATATCCGGGGTGCCTGCCTGCAGATCCCGCAGGCGATCCACCATCATTTCGGTACGCGATCTCATTGCAAACTCCTCAAATTAAAGTACAGCGATTTGCCAAACAAATCGCTCTACCGCCCGTGATATCGCTTGTTACTGGAGAGGGTACAGTTCAGCCTGACACGGCCTGACGGTCAAAAATCTTATGTAAGCAAGAACGCCTGGATGTTACCATATCGAAATAGGGCTGTCAAAGATATTTGCCGCTAACCACTGTAGCCTATATGTCCTGTTTCGGTGGCTTCAGTGCACCGACTGATGTGAACAATTAGCGTCTAATGAGGGGCTAACATCTGTGCCAGCCGCTGCCAGGCGATGTGAATGTCTTCCAGCTCTTCGGCGCTCTCGGGAACCTCCCCATAACGCACACGAACGTAAGCATTCGTAATCAGATGGTACTCATCGCTGCCTGACGGCCACAGCTCCGCCAGCGTTTTGAGGTATTCAAACGGCGTCTCAGAGGGTGTCCGCGGAAATCCATGCCCCGCAGCCTCCGCGCACATCAACTGGTATAGCTGCCTGACGGTGGCGGCAGCCCGCCAACGACGGAACAATCCGAGTCTATCAAGAAGCCCCCGGCGTAGGCGCCGGTCGCCGGGCGCGGTTTGGGCTGATGATCTCCCCACCTGAGCCATGCCAAAGCTCATTTCGCGGTGATAGAAATAGCGACGCAGAGCGAAATAGACTACCAGCAGGAGCACGACGACAAACACGCCAATTGCCAGACGGTTCAACCACAGAAAGAGGGCGCTATTTGAATTGTTCAAATCCAGAAGTAGCTGGTCGACGTTGGCGTCGGTCAGCTCTGGCGTCAAGGTTTCTGGTTCGGGCAACCCTTCGATGCCCAGTCCCCCCAGAAGTTCCAGGAGATAGCGCAGCAACCACTGAAGCGGCGTTAACAAGCCTAGTAACAGATAGGTTACCGTGGTTACGACGACCATCCCGCCCAGCAGCAGCGCGTCCCACAGTGGCGACAACCATTGGATTAGCTGGCGAAAGCCTCGTCCACTTAGCGCTGAGCCCGCCAGCGCCGCGGCCGTGACGATAAACAGGCTGGTGGTAAAGATTGTAGCCACCCACTGCGGGCTCATCGGGTAGGTAGCGCCTGTATGTTGCCGGGCAACTTCTTCAGCGCGCGTGAGAGCCACCGCCATCAGCGCTGCCAGAAAGAAAAGCATGACGAATGGCGTCGCGTTGCGCGCCAACGGCAGGTAGCTGAGTACGACGATTAACGGCGCCAAAAGTAATCCGCCGAGCCGCATGCGGAAGCCGATCTCGTCGACGGCGACGTGGCGGTGAGAAAGGCCGAGTCCGCGCCACCACAGCACCGCAATCACCAAAAACAGCGCCAACTCCTTACGCCACAACGAAGCGGAAGGGCTCGCAAACCGGCCAACTATTGCGTCAATCCAGGTAAGGTCGAACAGTGAACGCGGCTCGTATAGCAGCGTGCGCACGGACAAAAACAGTGTCAGCAAAAAGGCGACAAGCATGATTCTTCGCTGGCGAGTAAAGCCGGTCCCGGCGATGCTCATCAGGCGACTGAGGTTGAACGCAATAAGCATAATCAGCAGCAGCCAGGCCACAAAGGCTGGCAGAGGCCAGAAATGCGACCACGTCATCAGGATGAGCGCTGCCGGCGCGATAAGCGCCACATCCATCAATGCCCAGCAGATATAAAGCAGCTCGTGGCGCGCGTAGATCCAGAGAGCGGGCGCGCCAGGCGGCATGCGCCGCCCAACAGCGACTGGCGTGCGAGCCGCCTGCCGGGCCTCAGAGGCTGCCATTGTGGTTTCCATCTACTTCGTCGCCGCTTTCGCCATCCGGCTCCGCGGCCAAATCTGACGGAACGGGTATTGCTGCCAGCGCCGCCTCGGTCGCGGCGCGCGCTCCGGCGCCGTCAATTGAGCCCAGAACCTCAGTCGTGAACGCGACGCTTTCGACGGGGGACGCACTTTGCGGCACGTGATAAACAAGGATGCCGGGTACGGCAGGCGGGGCTTCGTCCGCCAGCGAAATCAGTGCCAGCCGTCTTCCAGCCTCTTTCAGCCGCAGCAGAACCGCCACGACCTCCTCGCCAACGTGAGCCGTAACGAGCAGCATGGTTGCAGCCCAGGGCAGACGCGGGCTTTCACGCATCATCAGCTTCTCAATAGATGCCGTGGCAAACTCTCGCGTCGCCGCCAGCGCCTCAAGAATATGCGACAACTGGTCGGGCGACCGGCCCGGTGGCACGCGAATTGATTGGTCGGATCGGGGGACGGATCCATTCACATAGAGGCCGATGGCCCACTTTTGCTCGGCGGCATAGCTGGCAGCCGACGCCGCCACGCTGATGGCCCGCTCAAGTTGTTCGGGATGAAAGCCCATCCAATGGCGGCGCATGGTGGCGACATTAAGAAAAATAGCCAGCGTCATGCCGGTAGAGGGATCGTAGATCTTCGTTTGAAGATTACCGCGCCGCGCCGAGGCTTTCCAGTGGATGTCGCGAAAACGGTCGCGCGGGTGGTAATCGCGAATACCTTGCGTGCGGATCGGGTCCACGAACAGGCTGCGCTGCACGCTCAATTCTCCAAACGGTTCTTTCGCCGGCAGCCCCAGTTGCTCCAGAGGCCAAACAGGAGGGTAAACCACGATGCGACTGCGGTCGTCGTAGTCGCGTTCGATAGTGAACAGCGTAAAAATATCACCGGAGCGGTAGCTGACCGGGCCAAGCATATAGAAACCACGTCGCGGGAAAAAGAATGTGAAAGTGCGGGAGGCGCTGCCGTTGCCGCGGAGCGTAAATACGTTCTGCAACACATACTCGCCATGCGTATCGCTGATAACTTCGGCAATTTCGCCTGATTCCACCGGGGCAAGCGGCAGGCGATCGTCGAAGCGCAACCACGTGAGTGGTAGTAGCTTGTCGTTGAAGACGTCGATCGTCAGACGCACTGCTTCGCCTGGAAAAACGCGCGTGCGATCGAAGCTGCGGCGGTAAAGAACGCCGGACAACGCGTTGTCCTTCCACCATACGCTGACGCCATAAATCAGTAACAGCGTGGCGCCCAGCGCCAGCATCGGCGCGTTGCGCCCGGCGAGCAGTCCGACGATGATTAAAAGAATTGCCATCGGCAGCCAGGCATCGCTGAAAACGCTGTCCTGCCGCTCACGCAGCACGAGTCCTCGCGCGGCGACCAGGTCGTCAAAACTAGAAAGGACGCCACGTCTCGTCCGCCCGCCAGCGCGCTTATCGGCCCCTTCCAGGCCGTCACTTCCGTCGCTAAGTTCTCTTAGGACAATGTGGATGTTATCCATAGCTGCTAATGTGCTTCGACCGGCACCGCAACGGTATCCACGACTTCGCGAAGAACGTCTTCAGGGCGCCGGCCGCGTAACCGTGTTTGCGGATCGACGATGAGGCGGTGGGTTAACACGTAAGGCGCCATTTCTTTGACGTCGTCAGGAATCACAAATTCCCTCCCGCGCACTGCTGCGAGAGCCTGCGCCGTGCGATAGAGGCCCATCGTGGCGCGTGGGCTGGCTCCCAGTTCGATGTCGGGATGGTTGCGCGTCGTGCGGCAGACATTTACGACATAATTGCGCACGGACTCTTCTACCCGAACCTGGCGGATCTGCTGCTGCATCTCCAAAATCTCCTCTGGCTGGACGACCGGCTCTAGCGTTTCCAGAGGGTCCTGGCGCTCGAAACGTAGAAGAATATCGTTCTCCTGGTTCTCATCCGGATAGCCGATCTTAATGCGCATGAGAAAACGGTCCAACTGCGCCTCAGGCAATGGGAACGTGCCTTCCAGCTCGATAGGATTCTGCGTGGCCATGACCAGAAACGGACGCGGTAATGGATGGGTAGCGATATCTACTGTCACCTGCCGCTCTTGCATCGCCTCAAGCAGCGACGATTGTGTGCGCGGCGTCGCGCGGTTGATCTCATCGGCGAGCAGAATCTGTGAGAAGATCGGGCCGGAGCGAAAAACAAACTCCTGTTCCCTCTGGTTGTAGAAATAGATGCCGGTAACATCTGAGGGTAACAAGTCAGGAGTGAACTGGATGCGTTGGAAGCTGCAATCAAGCGAGCGGGCCACCGTCTTGGCCAGGGTTGTCTTACCAGTGCCCGGCACGTCCTCGAGCAGCAGGTGACCCTCGCATAGCAGCGCGATGAGCGCCAGATCGATTACCTCGTCTTTGCCGACGATCACTTTCTGGATATTTTGTCGAAGCCGCGCTGCCGTTGCGCTAATCACATCACTGCCCTCTTACAACCTAAATCACGCGCGCTGCGCCGTGGGGTTTCAACGCAGCCAGCACGGATTCGTGTAAGGCGCCGTTGTCGGCAATGATTCCGTTCACCTTGGGCCGTGGCCGGTTGAAAAAGATTTCCTTACCGTCCAGGTCCACGCAGGAGCCGCCGCCCTCTACCACCAACAGCGTTCCCGCACAAATATCCCACTCGCTCTTGGGTCCGCGGCTCCACGTTGCGTCTGCCTGTCCTGCGGCGACACGAGCCAGCTTATAGGCGATGCTGCCCACAATTTCGGGCTCGATTAGATCGTTAAACGGCTCAAATTCGCCCCGATTCCATTCAGAGCGGCTGGCGACGACCTGGGCCCCTGCTAACGACGTCCGATCTGACGTCTCTGCTGCTTCTCCATTATACGATACGCCGCCGCCGCGGCTTGTGGAGTACAGCTCGTCCGTCGCCGGGTTGAAAATGACTGCAAGCTGCGGCCTGCCGTCCTGAACCAGCCCGACCGAGATCGAGAACTCAGGAATGCCCATGACAAACTCTTTGGTGCCGTCAAGCGGATCGACTACCCAAACATACTCTTTCAACAGGCGCATTGGATTATCGACCGTTTCTTCGCTCAGCCAGCCGGCTTCAGGCAGCAGCTCCAGCAGTCGCTCTTTCAACAACTGGTCTGCAGCAAAATCGGCGTCAGTAACGGGATTGTCTGGTTTCTTATCACGCACCTCGAATGAGGCGCGATAAAAGCCCATGATGACAGCGCCGGCCGCCTTGGTGATCTCTTCTGTTTGGGACAGCAATTCTTTCATGTTAACCTGCCAGAATCTAATGGAGATTGGAAGTCGCATTGATAGATATACAATTCTAACGCTTGAACGAGGCTTACTCAAAAAGTGTGGTAATATTGAATCCCTAAAAACGAAAAAGCCCGGACTGAAACCGGGCTTTCTGACGAAGCCGTCTGGCAGTGCCGAAGGTGGGATTCGAACCCACACGGGCGTAATGCCCACTACGCCCTGAACGTAGCGCGTCTGCCAGTTTCGCCACTTCGGCAAGCAGCACCCTATTCTACCAATAATGGCCAAAAAGTCAACTTGAACTACGCCATTTTCGTCGCTTCGACCGCCAATTTACTGGCTTCGTGCAACCCGGCTGTCTGCTCGTCGCGGTCGCCCTTGGCGCTGATCCACTCAATTTGATAGTGGCTCATGAGTTGGTCAAGCTCTCGCCATAAGTCGTCGTTGGCAATTGGTTGGCCGCCGCGCTTCTGCCAGTTGCGCTGCCGCCAACCATTGATCCACTTAGTAGCGCCCTGAAAGAGATAATCCGATGTCGTGACCACCTGCACCTCTGAGCCCGGCGGGAGCTGTTTTAGCCCTTCGATTACCGCGCGAATCTCCATGCGGTTATTGGTGGTGCCTGGTTCTGAACCGCTAAACTGCCTCGTTTCCCCCTTTTCTTCCAGTACCACGCCCCAGCCGCCTGCGCCCGGACTGCCTTTGCAGGATGCGCGGGCGTAAAGGCGCGGCGAGTCCGACGAAAGCTGCACTTGCGGCGTGATCGCCTGCCGTGCTTCCCGCGCCAGTCTGTCCACGCGCTCATTCAGCGGATCGCCGCTGTGCCCGCGCACCCAATGCCACTCGATTTCGTGTTCCTGGGTAAGCGGCCACAGCGCCTGCCAAAGATCGGCGTTGGCCACCGCGCCCCCGCTTTCTGTGCGCCAGCCTTTCTGCGCCCAATTCTCGATCCACTCGTTGATACCCCGGCGCAGGTATTCCGAGTCGGTGTAGAATTGTATCTGGCACGGCTGCGTGAGCGCTTTCAACGCCGCAATAGCTGCCGTCAGCTCCATACGATTGTTGGTGGTGTTGGGGTGATTGCCGGTCAGGACCTTCTCGCGCTTGCCATAACGCAGAATGGCCGCCCAGCCGCCGATTCCCGGATTAGGATCTGCGCCGCCGTCGCTATGAATCGTAACCTGCATCCGGTCGCCCGCCTTAACTCTTGCCGAGGGCGTTCAGCATCTCGTCCACGGTACAGAATTTGACTCTTGGCCGGCCCTCCGCCTTGCCGCGCTCCACTTCAATCTCGTCCAATTTAAGCCAATCCTCGTAAGTGAAATAAACGGGCTGTCGCGACGCGACCAGCTCGCGCGCGGCGCTGACATGGGGATGCGACGGTTCCAGAACCCTCCCCTTAGCAACATCCTCGACCATTGCCTCCACCGTCTCGGCGGCGTCCGGTTTGTTTGTACCGATCACTCCGGTCGCGCCGCGCTTGATCCAGCCTGCTGTATACTCGCCGCAAACTGGCTCCCCGCTCTGAATGTCAATGACGCGTCCGGCCTCGTTCTGGATCACGCCCCAGCTGTCTTTGAAAGGTACCCCCGGGAGCGGGACGCCGGTATATCCAATAGAGCGAAAGACGATATCTACCGGCAAAGTTTCGTGCTCACCGGTGGCCCGCGGTCGAAGCGAACCTGCGTCGGTCCTATATAGCTCATTCTTCACCAGCTTCAGGGCTCCAACGCTGCCATCCTCATCGCCAAGGAAACACACCGGCGAGACCATGAAGCGCAAGATTAGCTTGCGCGCCTTATTAGAATCAGCTTCTGTGTAGCCCTGAATAATCTCTACCTTGCGCGTCGTAGCGCGGTCACCGCTTTCGGCCAGCGCCTCTTCACTCAGAGGGTCGAGCTGTGCTTCGTCAGGCGGTGTGTACACGCTGGCGTCATCGAGTTCGCCCAGTTCCTTTACCTCGGGCGTTGTAAAGGCTGCCTGAGCCGGTCCACGCCGGCCGATCATCGTGACTTCTTTAATCTTGCTATCGCGCAGCGCCTCCAACGCGTAGTCGGCAATATCCGTCTTTGCTAGTTCTTCCGGTGTGCGGCACAGGATACGGCAGACGTCGACGGCGACATTTCCCACGCCGATAACCGCCGCGCGCTCCCCTGAGAGATCAAATTGACAGTGTCGGAAGTCCGGATGTCCGTTATACCAGGCCACAAACTCAGTTGCAGCATGGCTGCCTCGCAGCTCCTCGCCGGGGATTCCGAGCGAGCGGTCGGTTTGGGCGCCTGTTGTATAGACTATTTGGTGGTAATGCCGGCGTAGATCCTCAATGCTGATGTCGCGGCCCAACTCCACGTTGCCGTAAAAGCGAAAGTTCGGCCGGCGCGCCGTACGGTCAAAAACCGCCGTGACCGACTTGATCTTCTGATGGTCTGGAGCCACGCCATAGCGCACCAGGCCATACGGTGTGGGCAGCCGTTCGTACATGTCAACTTCAACAACCAATTGGCGTTGTTTGAAAAGCTGCTCGGCCGTGTAGAAGCCGGTGGGACCGGCGCCGACGATGGCAACGCGCAGCGGCCGTTCTTCCGTACCTAATTGAACCATGCTTGACTCCTTTAGCGTGGTAGACGGCTCCTGATTATACTTCGTCTGCGAGGATCTGTGTCTCCAGCGTATCGATCTCCCCTCTATATTCATCACGTTGTGCCTTCAGCACGTCGCCGATGGAAATAATGCCGATTAATCGACCTTCGTCCACAACTGGCAGGTGGCGAAAGCGTCTTTCAGTCATGGTATGCATGACGGAAATCAGATCGTCCTGTGGCATTCCCGTGATTAGCTCTCTGGTCATGATGTCCTTTACGCTTTCCGAGAAGACCCCTTCGTTCTCGGCGGCGCGACGAATGATGTCGCGTTCGGAGATGATGCCAACCGGACGATCGCTGCCCGGCGCGACGACAACCAACGCGCCGATATTATGCGTTCCCAGCAAGGCGACGGCGTCACGAATGGGCTGTTCGGGGCGAATTGTAATCACGGACCCACTCTTAGTTGCCAGAATTCGTTTTACTTTCATCCCTTGACTCTCCTTAAAACAGTGTAGGGCGCAATTTCGTGCGCCCTACACATTGAGTTTTTAACCCATTACGTTCGTTGACGCTCAAAGGCGCCCGGCACTTTGGAAATGCTTGGCGCTTGCGGCAGAACGGCGGCGCTTAGCCTCCCCCTGTTACGCCACGTATGGAATCACAGGCGGGGCAGCTCCCGTCGGGCCGCACCATAGCGTATCCTGCTTGCGGGTCGCCACTGGGGTCATAGTACGTGAAGTCCAAATTGAACACAATAAACATGCGCACACGGCCACTGTTGCCGGCAATGCTAGCGGCTTCGGCCAGCCACTGGGCATGTTCTGCAACGGAAGTACCGCCGGCCCAGCCAAAAGCCGCCGGGATGCCCGGATACCCTTCACCCGAAAGGAAGCCAATTTCTGTTAAGCAAAGCTGTCGCGCGCCGCCAAAGGCATTGTAGTAGAGATTGACCATTGGAGCGTAATACCAACTGTAATGGCTTCCACCCGGATGTCCGCTGGTGGCGTTAGGCGACGTCGCTCCCGCGTTGAAATGAATGCCGATACAGTCGGCGTAACTTGAAGCCCCGGCGGCCGCCATTCCGGCGACATAACGATTGTCGGCCCAGGCGTTTGTACCGTTGTCGAATCCCGTAGGCGCCGGTGCACCGGTGATCACCATCACGTTAGGATTGGCGGCTTTGATAGCGTTATAGGCGGGACGCAACATGTCGTTTACGTAGCTCGCGGGGTTGATCTGGCCGGCCGGCCATTCGCGGTCGATATTCTGCTCGTTCCAGACCTCAATCGCGTCGGGGCCCAGCGCGGCGACGCCGCCCACAAAGCTCGCGTACGAACCAAAGTCAATACCATTCGCGCCGGGGTAGAGATTGGCGCCGGGAATGCTCAGCAGTATCTTGAACCCGTTGTTGTGCGCATCGTTGATGATGCTGGCGACTGCGTTGGGACTGTCACCCGGGTTCCACTTGTACTGGATCTTGATCCAGTTCATACCTGCATAGTGCATTCTTGCGCTGTTGTGTAGGCCGGTAGACTGTGCGCCAACCTCAATGCCACCGCTAGTCGGCGGTGGTGGGGGCGGCGGAGTCGGGCCAGGAGGAGGGGGAGGGGTTCCGCCGCTGCCGCCAGGAATCTGCAACACTTGCCCAATGTGAATGATGTTGGGATTGCTGATGTTGTTGAGCGCTGCTATCTCCTGCCACGTAGTGCCAAAACGGCGGGCGATGGCGCTTAGCGTGTCGCCTGGGGCGACGGTATACGTTCCACCTCCACCCCCTCCTGGTGGCGGTGGCGTCGGCGTTGGCCCTGGGGATCCGCCTTCGCCTGGAATTGTCAAAACTTGCCCAACGTGAATGATGTTGGGATTGGCGATATTGTTGGCAGCTACGATTGCCTGTACTGTCGTGCCAAAACGACCGGCGATTGCGTACAGCGTGTCTCCTGGCTGAACCGTATACGAGGTGTCAGCAAACGCTGTACTGACGGCCATAACAAGCGCCAGAATCACGACGATTGGTACGATGACCCACCTGAACTTCCTCATGAAAAACCTCCCACTGTCTTGAGTATCATTTACGCCGATATTGGCGCGCCGTTATCGGCGCAGGGTGCGACTAGCTTAACGTATTATAAAGACCTGCACGTTCGATACAAGTACTTTTACACTATCCATGTGATCGGCGTAGTTGCCCAGATCGGGTATACTGTGAACGTCAGAAATAGAGCCCGATCCCGAGAGACGGGTCGTTCCCCGTCAGATTCCTTTTCCAACTTCCTACTGAGCAGGGCAGGTTAACGCAATGGCAATTCTGGACATTTCAAGAGAGGATACGCTGCAGGACATGGATTTTTACGGCGACATTTTGGGGACGATCGGCCAGACTCCGCTTGTTCGTCTGAATGCGCTGGGACGTGACTTTTCCTGCACGCTTTTTGCGAAGGTCGAGTTCTTTAATCCGGGCGGCTCGGTCAAGGATCGCATCGGGCCTGCCATCATCGATGACGCAGTGCAGAGCGGACGCCTCAAGCCAGGTGGAACGATTGTCGAAGCAACTTCTGGTAACACGGGCGTCGGGCTGGCAATTGCCGCCGCCATCAAGGGCTATCGCTGCGTCTTTGTGATGCCCGACAAGATGTCACAGGAAAAGATCCAGTTATTGCGGGCTTTTGGAGCGCGCGTCGTGGTGACGCCCACTGCCGTAGAGCCCGACGATCCTCGCAGCTACTATTCAGTGGCACGGCGCCTGGTGCAAGAGACGCCGAACGCCATCCTCGCCGATCAGTACGAGAACCCAGAGAATCCAGCCGCCCATTACCGGGTGACCGGACCCGAAATCTGGGAACAGACACGGGGTCGAGTCACGCACTTTGTCACCGGTATGGGTACCGGAGGCACCATATCCGGGGTCGGCCGCTATTTAAAAGAGATGAATCCAGAAATCAAAGTGATCGGCGTCGATCCGATTGGCTCAATCTTATACGAGCTGCACCGCTCAGGACGGTATGTAAAGGCTGAAGGCTACAAAGTGGAAGGGATCGGCGAAGATTTCTTGCCCGGAACCACTGACCTCAGCATTGTAGACGACATTGTGCAAGTTTCTGACCGCGACAGTTTTCTGACGACGCGGCGGCTAGTGCGCGAGGAAGGAATTTTCTGCGGCGGATCGTCCGGCTCGGCGGTGTGGGGGGCGATGGACTATGCCCGAGAGCACGAGCTGGGTCCCGACGACGTGGTCGTCGTCATTCTTCCCGACAGCGGCTCCCGCTACTTGAGCAAGGTCTTCAACGACGATTGGATGCGTGAAAATGGCTACCTGGAGCGCACGTGGGTCGATTTCCAGGCTGCGGACATTCAGCAGGCGAAGTCGGAGGATACGCTGATCACGGCTCATGCCGGCGACCGCCTGACGGACGTCGTGGGCCTGCTCAAGAAACACGGCGTTTCGCAGCTTCCGGTCGTCGACGATGAGGGTCGTCTCGTCGGGCTTGTTCGAGAGATTGATCTTCTAAAGCACATGTTGACCGCGGGTCACAAACATGATCGCGACGAAACAATTGAAGGAATGATCGATCGCAGTGTGCCAATTGTGCAGCCCAATACACCGCTAGAGACGCTGATGACTATTTTCAGTGACAAACGCGCGGTTGTCGTAACGACGAACGGCAACAAGGTCTACGGCATCCTGACGCAAATAGACCTGCTCGATTTCCTGGCCGCTCGAGTCGCAAGGGGAGACGGCGCCTAATTTATCCGAACTAGATTGTGTCCAGACGTGTCAGGTTTTCGAAACCTGACACGTCTTCGGCTCTTAAGATTGCTTGAGAAATAAGGCACAAGTATAATCAGCCATGGTTGACTCCGTTGACTCCACAGTGATTGACAGGGGTATCTCATGAATTTTTTCACGATAGCCGGCATCGTCGGAATCCTGGTTATTTTTCTAGGAATCGGTCTGGCCTTCCTTTTCGTCAGGTTGAGCCAGATGGTAACGACCAGCCAGCTGGCGCTGGAGGCTGAAAAGTCCTCCACGAACCCATCGCTGACGCTGGGCTTCGAGATTCCGGTGAACGCGGACGTGCCGCAGCAATTGGCGAAAGCGCGCAGGATTGCAGCCGAAAAAGCGGCGGCGCTACCGCGCGGCGCCAATATGCGTATTGGTCGTCTCGGCGAAACCAATCTCAGAACTGCTGGCAAGGCCATCGACCAGGACCCGTTTACAGCGGTCAAGATTGCTGCCTTTCATACCTGGCAAGGTGCCAAGGCCGGCCCTCCCGTAGGTGGTGTTGTGCAAGAGGGATTGTCAACGCCCCAGGCGGCGCGGTTCACACCCAGTAAGAAGCCCGAGGATCTTGTCCCCGGCAAGGACTACCCCTTTATTGAAGTCACGGACGAGATGGGGGCCAACGAAGTACGTAGCGCCCGAATTGCCAACGCCAGGGCGCGATCGGCTGCGGTGAAAGCTTTGAAACAGCAGGCGGAGGCGGCGCCCGCTGCTGAGCCCGTTCAGACAGCGGCGCCCGCCACGGCAGAAGCGCCAGCGCCTGCAGCTCCTGCACCGGCTGCAGCAGGCATTGAAGAACCAGACTACATCGAGATTACCGATGACATGGCTGCTGACGAGGTGCGCAAAGCTCGGATCCATAATGCGCGAGCCCGTTCGGCCTATATGAAGGCGCTCAAAGCTGCCGGCATCGACCCCAGCCAGGCGTCCGAGCAGCAAACGACGGAAGCCGCCACCCCCGCGCCGGCAGCGCCCGAACCACAGGCTGCGGCCACTCCAGCGGCGGCCGAAGCTGAGCCGGCAGCCGCCGAACCGGCGCCTGCTACCCAGCAAGCCGCCGAGGTTGAAATTCCGGCTAATATCGCCGAGCCCGACTACATTGAAATTACGGATGATATGTCCGCCGATGAAGTGCGACACGCGCGCGTACATAATTCCCGCGAGCGCTCAAGATATTTCAAGGCGCTCAAGGACGCCGGCATCGACCCCAAGACAGTCGCCGAGCGCGCCTGACCGGCGGCAAGATTATGTCTTGCTAAACTAAAGTTAAGGTAGCGCCCTCAGATGGCAAACGTGCGACGACAAGAAGTTCTTGTCCTGTCGGTTCTTTTTCTGCTGGCACTCCTCCCTCGCCTGTTTCAATTGGATGCAGTCCCTCCCGGCTTGAACGGCGATGAACTCTACAATATCATCGACGCTCGCAGCATTGGGACCGGCAATTGGCCGGTCTATATGCCAGGCAACCTGGGACGGGAAGCGCTCTTTTTCTATCTGCTCGCTTTCTCCTTACGCCTCTTTGGCGTCACGATATTTGCACTCAGATTGCCGTCAGTTCTGTTAGGAAGCGGGGCCGTCATCGCGTGTTATCTTCTTGGATGCGAGAGCTTTAACCGGCGCGTAGGCTTTACCGCCGCTGCGCTCATCGCCGTCTCGCTGTGGCCGGTAATGCTCTCCCGAATTGGCTTGCGGGCCATAAGCCTGACCTTCCTGACAACGCTCAGCCTTTACTTCCTGTATCGGGGTATCAAACACGCGACCCGCCGTGACTGGTTGTTGGGCGGCCTTGCTCTGGGTCTTACTATGTACACTTACATTCCCAGTCGCGTCTTCCCTCTGGTAATCGCCGCCTGGTTGGGCTGGGTATGGTGGAAACGGCCGGAGTCATTACGGGCCAACCGTCGTTCTCTAGTGCTAAGCCTACTGCTCGCGGGCGTGGTATTTGCCCCACTTGGCGTCTATATGGCGCGTCACCCGGATTTTATCAATCAGCGCATCGTGAGCATGACTAATGCAGTCGAGCGGGCGCAGGCCGGCGAGCTGGAGGCGCTACTTGCTTCGGTCGGCGGCGTGTTAAAGATGTTCAGCATCGAGGGGGACGATGAGTGGCGGTATCACCTTGCCCATCGCCCTATATTCGATCCGCTGACTAGCATATTCTTCTATCTTGGACTGGCGTTAAGTGCCTACGGCGCGTTTCGCGAGAGAGAAGAAGCAGATCGCCAACCAGAGTATGCTTTGCTGCTGCTGTGGATGAGCGCCATGTTAGCTCCGAATGCCGTCTTGAATGAGAATCCCTCGTCTATACGCGCTGCCGGGGCCATCGTACCTGTTTACATACTCGCGGGGCTCGGCGTAGATGCCGTATATCGTTGGCTGCGCATCCGAACCAGAATGCCAATTTGGGCCGGGTCGTTACTGCTTGGTATTGGTCTGGCGATAACGCTGGCTTACACAGCCTTCAGTTATTTCACGGTGTGGGCAAATCATCCACAGGTGCGGACTATCTATCACGCAGAGCAAGCAATGATGGGACGCTACCTGGAGCAACATCCTGCGCCTCCCAATACCCGTGTATTCGTGGCGTACGACTACGTCTATGATAGCCCTACAGCGCTCGGCCTTTCCCTGTTTACAGATCACCCCGTCGCCTGGTTTGCGCGCAACGATACATTTCCCTGGCCACATGACGGGCAAGAAAATGTCCAGAGCGCCTGGTACCTCGTTCCAACCGGACACCGGCTGCCTTCGGACGCTCTTGGACAGCTTGCGGAGCGCGGCGACCAAGAGACGATTCGCTATGCAAATGGCGATCAGGCGTTCACTATCTATCGCCTTGCAAGTGCCGACTTTTCGCTGGCGCCATCTCACGAGGCTGCTCTCACCTTTAACGGTGGCCCGCGCCTCGAGGGTTACGACCTCCCCAATACTATCTATAGTGGAGAGAACTTCATTCTTAGATTGCATTGGCAAATTCCTGCCGAATTACAGAACACGGCAAACAGGCTGACGTATGTTCAGGTGCACCTTACGGACGCCGCCGGGATCGTTCGCGCTCGCGGTGAAACCTTGCTCGGTTATCCGCAGGCTGGCTGGCATGCTGGCGATCGCTTCGTTCAGGAGCTGTCATTTGCCGTTCCGCAGGGAATGCTTCCCGGTCCGGCAACACTCGCATTCGGTTTGCGTGACGATAGCGGTAAGGCACTCGGCGAAATGAAGGCTGCGCCAGGTGCTTCATCGCCTCTGGTACGAAGCCGCCCACTAGCTGATTTCTCCGTAATGCAAGGAATGACCGTCCATGATGACACGTTGGTGTTAACCGGAGCCAGCTATCGGCCGTTTCTCACACCTGGCGAGGCGCTAAATATCAGCCTGAGCTGGGTAGCCCTGCGACGACCAACGCAAGACTATCGAGTGCAGCTACAAGTAATTGAACCTGGGGCGGATGAACCGTTTCTGGTGCAGACATTTGCGATCTGGCCTCGACGCTATCCGCCGACACATTGGCAACCGCTTGAGGCAGTAACAACTCTGCATGGCCTGCAGATTCCCATAGACGCGCGGGCTGACTCGTCGCTTGAACTACATGTTCGCGTCTTACCAGCGCCTGAAAACGGCGATGGGCCGGTGGCAGTTACGGCCGGCTCTTCACACCTCGGTGAACTTGCCCCTGACACGCGAGTTCACGTTTTTGAGCCGCCCGCAGTCGCGATCAATGCCAATGCCCGTTTCGGTGAAGATATTCGCCTGCTGGGGTATGATGTCGATACGGAGATGGCATATCCAGGCGGCGCGGTCTACCTCACGCTAGTATGGCAGGCTCTTGCTACCCCCGACGAGAACTATACGGTGTTTAACCATCTTGTCGGGCTGGATGGGGAGTCCAAGGGCCAGTTTGATAGTCCGCCGGTAGGCGAGGCCTGGCTGACACAAACCTGGCTGCCGGGTGAAGTAATCGTCGAAGAGCGCGAGATACCAATTGAGAGTGACGCGGTCCCCGGTCCGGCTCAGTTAATCGTCGGGCTGTACACGGCCGAAGACCTGAAAAGGTTGCCGGTAACTGTGGATAGACGGTTGCAGGCAGGCGATCAATTGGTACTCCATCATCTCGAGATTGTATCCGGACCGGCCGCAAATTAGCATCCGTTCACGCTTTTTTCGCCACTAACCTCTCTAGCGCATTAATTCCAACGAAATTCTTACGCCGGGCGATGCTCATAACCTCGCATGCCACTATTCCCTATGTTAGAATCAACGGGATCATGCTTGCCGAGGCAATATGCTGTTAGATTATCGTGTTTTGGAACGCGAATATTTGCTGGCAATCAGCCGCGCGTTGACTGCTGAGCTGGACCTGAGTGATGTCTTGCGCATCATTGTGCGGGCAGCTGTGGAACTGGTCTCCGGGCGGGCGGGTATCATTGCGCTTGCAAATCCGATTGACGAAACATTTCGCGTCGCAGCCGTGTACGGTATTTCGCCCGAACACATCAATCGCTTTGATCCTTTGTTGAAGGGATTACCGTACGGTGACGGTCGCGAGCACGATGCGATACCGGAATTGACGCGGCGCATGCAGGAGCTGGCGCGCGAGGCCGAGCTGGGGCTGACACAGGTGATTCGCCTGCCTATGATCAGCGGCGACGACGTCGTGGGCATGATTTATGTTTTCCAGACGGGAAATTACCGCTTTCGTAGTGACGCCTCTAACTTGCTGCGGAGCTTCGCCGACCAGGCGGCAATAGCGGTCAGGAATGCGCGGCTGTATGAAGCCGTGATCTCCGAAAAACAGCGTCTCGACGCTATTCTGGAGCAGAGCGCCGACGGCGTCATGATCCTCGATCCACACCTGGAAATAACGGTCTTCAACAATGTGTTGAGTCGCATGACCGGTTGGGACGCCGAAGGGGCCATTGGCCGCATGCATGACGAGGTGATTCGATGGGAATCACTGGAGAACGAAATGGATCTCGAGGTTGCGTTGGCTAACGGCTGGCCCTTGCCGCACGGCGCGCATCTTTACGTTGAAGGCGAACTGCGGCGCAAAGATGGCTCGCAGATCAGTCTGGGTATTACCTATGCGCCACTCTTGGACAGTAATGGCCGGATGACAGACATTATCGCCAATGTGCGAGACCTGACCCGTTACCGCGAGGAACAAGAGCTGCAGAAAACATTTGTTTCCGTGGTGAGTCATGAGTTGAAGACGCCGGTCTCGATAATCAAGGGTTATGCCGGAACATTGCGGCGACACGAGGCAAACTGGCCGCCAGAGGTCCTGGATGAGTATCTTTTGGTCATCGAGGAAGAGGCCGACCAGCTCACGGAACTGATCGACCGGCTCCTCGAAGCTTCACGCTTACAGGCGGGAACGTTTAAACTGGAGTTAGACGAAATCTGGTTGCCCAAAGTCGTGCGCTCCGTCGCCCGCAAATTCAGCAGTCAGACCACCGGTCACCGCTTTGAGGTTGACATTCCTGATGAATTCCCCCTGGTACGCGGCGACGAGCGCCGCTTAACCCAGGTGTTGAATAACCTCGTTAGCAACGCTATCAAATATTCGCCGCAGGGCGGCGTTATCGAGATTTGTGGAGAGGTCAGGCCAGAATACGTCATGATTTCCGTGCGCGATGAGGGGATCGGTATCCCCCAACAGGACGAGCACCGCATTTTTGAGAAATTTTCGCGCCTGGACAATGCCCTGAGCCGCAAGACGGAAGGGACTGGACTGGGACTTTTTCTGACCAAAGCAATTGTAGAAGCACATGGAGGACGTATCTGGTTTAGCAGTAATCGCCGTTCAGGAAACGGTGGCCGCTCAGAGAACGGTGCTGATAGCGAGATGCCCGGCACCACTTTTACGTTCTGCCTGCCTCGGGAACGGCCCGAAGTTACAAACGAAAGAGAGAGCTAAATGTTAACACAAATAAACTGCCCGCGATGCCACACGCCATTCAACGCAGAGATTCATCAGGTCGTCGACGTCGGGCGCGCGCCACAGCTGAAATACGAGCTGCTTAATGGCACATTGAACCTTTTCACCTGTCCCAATTGCGGTACCTCCGGCCAACTGGCGACGCCGGTTCTTTACCATGATCCGGACAATGAGTTATTCATGGTCCACGTTCCTATGGAAATGAATCTTCCGCATCAGGAACAGCAAAAGTTGATCGGCAAACTGGTGCAGGAAGCGATGAACCAGATTCCGGCCGAACAGCGTCGTGGGTACATGTTGCAGCCCAAAGAAATCATAAGTTATCAGACTTTTATGGAGAAAATCCTGGAGACGGAGGGCGTCACGCCCGAAATGATGGCCCGCCAGCGCCAGCAAGGCCAGCTTCTGCAGACAATGATCGGCGGCGATAAAAGCACAGTCGATACACTGATCAAGGAACGGGCTGATGAGATCGACGAAACATTCTTTGCCATGCTGCGCAGCACGATTGAGGCGGCACAGCAAAGAAATGACGACAACCGTCTCATCAAACTAATAAACCTTCAGGCAAAGCTTTACACGCAAACTGAGATTGGGCGCGAATTGGAAAGGCGCCAGGGCGCCCTGCGCGCATTCCAACAAGAAGTGCGCCAGAAGGAAGGGCTGACCCCACAAATATTGTTAAACCACGTTTTACGCCACCTTGATGACGACGGAATGGTCGACGCGCTGGTCTCCATGGGTCAGGCGGCGTTAAATTACGAATTCTTCAATCTATTAACACAGGAGATTGAAAACCAGGCCCGGCAGAAGAACAAAGAAAAGGCCAAAGCGTTGACCGGTCTGCGCCAGCGTCTGCTCGACCTGCAAAACGAAATGCAGGAGCAGTCGCGCCAGATACTGGAAGGCGCCATGTCCACGCTCCAGGAAATTGTTGACGCCGAAAACCCAGAGGCGGCGATCCAGGAGAATTTAGCACGCATCGACGACACGTTCATGTACGTTCTGGCGGCAATGATTACGCAGAATGAGGAGCAGGGCCGTGAGGAACAGGCCGCCGAGCTTAAGCGCGTTCAGGATTTGATTTTGAATGAAGCTGAACGCCAGGTGCCCCCGCAGATTCGCGTTATTAACCGCCTGCTGCGGGCGGAGACCGACGAAGATCAGCGGCGGATACTGGAAGAAAATCGCACGCTGTTGACGCCGGAGTTGGTGCAAATGTTAGACACCCTGTCGCGCGAGGTCTCCGAAGAGCAGGACGGACAGGCGACAGAGATAGCCGGGCGTATTAACAAATTAAAGGCAATGGTCGAGGCGCGGATCTAAACCTGTGGGTCAATGCGGCTCGTTGTCGAGCCTGAAGCCGTGGCCGCGTACAGTGACGATGTATTCGTAGCTGTCAAGCTCCCCCAGTCGATCGCGCAGGCGGCGTACCAGAGCATCAATTGCTTGCTCCGAAACGCCGGCGCCGCCGGTGCCAGGCCAGACGGCTTCGACAATCGTATCACGGTCGACGACAGCGCCTTCGGCCTCATACAATATATGGAGGAGGCGAAACTGTGCCAGAGAGAGTGGCGGATCCAACTCTTTGCCGCCGATCGTGAGCGAACGCTGATCGACGTCGAGGAGCAGGTTGCCTGTTGGGGTGGGTTGTTCGAAGCTCAAAGGAAGCGTTGCATCCGTGCCCACAAACAGCAATTTGACGCAGAGTGCAATTTGGATCTCGTCGCCGTCGTGCAGCGGAGCCGTACCACTCACCTGAACGCCGTTCAAATGGGTGCCGTTCTTACTTTCCAGATCATGCAAGTAATATTGACCATTTTCTCGGGTTATCTTGATGTGATGGCGCGAGACCTGGCGCTCAGGTAGAACGATGTTGCAATCGCTTCCCCGCCCGACGATGAATGGGTCGTGGTCCACCGCCCATTGTTGCCCTGCAAGCTCTCCTTCGCTGGCGACGATTACTGGCTTCTCGTTCATCTTGCGTTATTCCCCAAGCTCGTAGAATACCTGTGCTTAGCAGCTAATGGTAGTCAGCGGCTAAGAGTAATTAGCGACTGAAGAAGACATGTTACCACCCGTACCGAACAATACTATTTTACGCCAACGCTATAAGATAACCAACATCGTGGGCCAGGGTGGCATGGGCAGCATCTACCGCGCCGAGGACTTGCGCCTTCCGGGACGCCTCTGCGCCATCAAAGAAGTACAGCCCGATCAAGGAACCTCTGAAACGTTACAAAAACAGGCGCAGGATCAGTTCTTGCAGGAGGCCAGCATCCTCGCACGCCTCGACCATCCAAATTTGCCCAAAGTGTCGGATTTCTTTAACCAGGACGGCCGCGATTACCTGGTGATGGACTACGTGCCGGGAAATGACCTGCGCCAGATCAGCCAGGAAAGCTGGGGCGCCGGGCATCCACTGGCCGAAGGACAGGTGTTATCCTGGGCGGAGCAAATCCTGGACGCGCTCATCTACCTTCACGAGCACGATCCACCGGTTCTACATCGCGACATTAAGCCGGCAAATATCAAGCTGACGCCGTCTAATCGCATCAAGCTGGTGGACTTTGGCCTGGTCAAACTAATGGAAGAGGATGATGCGCGCACGATCACCGTGGTGCAGGGCAGAGGAACGGCGCTTTATACTCCGTTGGAACAGTATGGCGGTGATAGCGGCCATACAGACGTCCGATCCGATATATACGCGCTCGGTTCGACGCTTTATCATCTCCTGACCGGCCAGGCGCCGCCATCGGCCAAAACCCGCTTTCTCACGCCCGGCAAGCTGCGCCCACCGCGGGAGCTAAACCCCAGGGTCAGCCCCGGCGTCTCGGACGCCGTGATGTGGGCCATCGAAATGCACCCCGACGATAGACCCCAAACCTTGCAGCAGTTTGCTGCAACGCTCTTCGGCAAAGCGACAAGACCTGTACGCGAGTCAGAACGCGCCGTGGATTGGCAGGCGGCCCTAGAGCAAAACCAAACGTTGTTGCTGACGGCGTTGGGGCTTTTTATCTTGGCGGTGGTGTTGACGCTGATGTGAGAGCCGCCGGACGTTGGGCGAGGGCGAATTCGAGTCGATTGTGGTGCCGCTTTCGTTTCTCTTGAAGCATATTACAATGACAGTAGAGTACACATTCATCTTTTACAGCAAGGTGGATTTATGACTCGGGCAACAAATCGCAGCTTCACTCACACCGACATAGACCTGATGCGCGCCCGAATGTAGCTTACACCAGGCCAGCGCCTTCAGGCCATATTTGATGCTCATTCCATGTTAGTAGGCATCACTCGCGGCCGCTTACGTGCACGCTATCCGGAGTTGAGTGACCGTGACCTGAACCTCAAAGTCATTGAAGAAATAGAACGTGCCAGGCGCCTCCCCTCCCGATCTCACGCTCTTTCTCGACATTCTGCTTAAACTGGAGGCGCTGGAAATCCCCTATGTCGTCATTGGCGGCTTTGCCGCCACCATGTATGGCATTACCCGCGCGACTTACGATATTGACATCGTAGTCAAGATGGCGGAGGAGCATATTGAGGCGCTTGCAGAGGCCTATCCGCTGCCTCGATACTATGCAGATCCCTACCGGATGAAGAACGCAACCAAGATAGGTAGCTCTTTCAACATAATTGATACAGCTCGGGGCGAAAAAGCGGATCTCTTCCCTTTGAGTATGGACTCTCGTTACCGGCCCGCGTTTGAAAATCGTGTGAGGCGCGTTGTGGACCTGCGAGATGTTGAGCCATTTTCGGTGTGGACCGCTCGGCCTCAAGACGTGATCATCGGCAAGCTAATGGCCCGGAATGAAGGGTGTTCCGAGCGACACCTTTCCGACATATTTGAAATTATCCGGTTACTCGAACTCGAATATTGCTAAGAACAGGAGAGTAACATGCCACAATAGAGAGCCCGCAAGGATTAACCACGACCCCAAAACTGTTGTATTCCTTGACATGCCCGCATCACGCGGCTATATTTTGGGGGAGGGATTTTCTCACTCGTGTTGAACTCAAGTGGATGGGCGTAAAAATCGTTAAGGAGAAGGCTAAATGGCAAGCGTAACTTACGATAACGTGTTTAAGCGTTTTGGGGACGTCGAAGTCATCAAGGACATGAACGTCGAGATCCAGGACAAGGAATTCGTCGTGTTCGTCGGTCCCTCCGGTTGTGGCAAGTCGACTTTGTTGCGCCTGCTCGCCGGGCTTGAGGAAATCTCCGATGGGCAGATCTTTATCGGAGACCGGATAGTGAATGACGTGCCGCCTAAAGATCGCGACATCGCCATGGTCTTCCAGTCTTATGCCCTCTATCCGCATATGAGTGTCTACGACAACATGGCTTTCGGCCTGAAGCTGCGCCGTACGCCCAAGGAAGAAATTGACAGGCGCGTGAAGGAGGCTGCGGAGATTTTGGGCCTCGCGCATCTGCTCGACCGCAAGCCCAAAGCGCTCTCTGGCGGTCAGCGACAGCGCGTCGCCGTGGGCCGCGCCATTGTGCGCGAGCCGGCCGTGTTCCTCATGGACGAACCGCTCTCTAACCTGGACGCCAAACTGCGCGTTTCTGCTCGCGCCGAGATTTCGAAACTGCACAAGCGCCTGGGAACCACGTTTATCTATGTCACCCACGATCAGGTCGAGGCTATGACCATGGGAGACCGCATCCTGGTGCTTAAGGACGGCATCTTGCAGCAGATTGATACGCCGCGCAATCTGTACGAGGAGCCCAACAATATTTTTGTCGCCGGTTTCATCGGCAGCCCCAGCATGAACTTCTTCGACGCCACACTTGTCGGCGAGGAAGGCAACCTGTACGTTGACACCAGTGATTTCCGCGTGCGCGTCCCGGACGAGCGTAGAGCGTCCTTTGACGGCTATGCGGGCAAGGAAATTATTTTTGGCTTGCGCCCCGAACACATCCATGCCCGGCAGTTTGCGCCGCCGAAAATTGTTGCAGCGCCGATCGAAGCTACCGTTGATGTTGTGGAACTCCTGGGACACGAGTTGCATCTTTACCTGACCTCTGGTCAGAACACGTTCGTGGCTACGGTCGATACCCGGCTGGCGCCGACCGCGGGCCAGCAACTAGACCTGGTTATGGACATGGACCGCATGCACGTGTTTGACAAGAACACGGAGTTGTCAGTCCGTTAACCATCCACTAAGTTCTGAAGAAGCCGCTGCTCGGCTGGGCAGCGGCTTTTTTTTATGGAGACTCGCCAAAAGATATGGACGATCGACGCGTCTGGGCTGCATTCTTTCTCCTGGCGTTGGCCTGGGGAACGTCATTCATGTTTATCAAAATTGCCGTGCAAAGCCTGCAACCGCTGACGGTGGTCGCTTTCCGCCTGTTGATCGGCTGGGTTGGTCTATCTCTTGTTGCCCGCCTGCGCGGGGTGTCTCTGCCAGAAACAACCTCTGCCTGGCGGCACATCGCCGTGATTGGCGTGATCAACGTTGCCATCCCGTTTGCGCTTATCGTCTGGGCCGAATCCGGACCTCAGGGTCTCGACAGTGGTCTCGCGTCCATTTTAAACAGCACGGTTCCTCTGTTCAGTATCGTCCTGGCAGGTCTGATACTCAATATGGAGCGCGTAACGGGTGGCTCGGTTCTTGGCCTCCTGATCGGTTTTGGGGGCGTTTTGCTGCTTTTCAGCCGTGGTCCTTTCACCGGTCTTGACAGTTTCCTACCGCAACTTGCCATGATTGTGGCGTCGTTTTGTTACGCTGCCGGCTCAGTCTATGCGCGTCGTTACCTGCGCGGCGTGCGGCCGATCGCTCT
Source organism: Anaerolineae bacterium (assembly GCA_025929715.1). GTDB lineage: Bacteria > Chloroflexota > Anaerolineae > Promineifilales > Promineifilaceae > JAAYYY01. The sequence continues at coordinate 24,554 of JAICPS010000010.1, forward strand.
GGCGCTGGGCCAGTTGCTTCTGGCCGACGTTGCCGTTTTCTTCGCGGCCCTTATCTTTGAGGATTTGAGGCAGCAAACGTTTACGTGGCAGGCGGTTGCTTCCCTTTTCTGGTTGGGCCTCTTTGGTTCCGCAATGGCCTACATTCTTTATTTCTACGTATTACAGGAGTGGGGCGCCACGCGAACCACCCTGGTCACGTATGTTATTCCCGTGGTAGGTGTCACCGCCGGCATCTTGTTTCTCGGCGAGCGCGTGGACTGGCGAACCCTTGCTGGCGGACTACTGATTTTAAGCGGCGTTGGCGCCGTCAACTGGCGCCCCAAACGCGCCGAGCAGGTCAGCATCAAAGCATAATGGAACGTCATTCTGAGCAGGTCCCACAAGGTGGGGCGTCTTCGGAGCGAAGAATCTCTTGCCCTTAGCAAACTACCAACCCGGAGATAACTTTTCAGTCCAGTTCGTCTGGCAATTGCCCGACGGCGATTTCATCCGCGCGATTTTCCGCGCTCAGGTTTTAGGCCTCGACGCTCAGCTCGACCGCTACCTCGTCAAACTGGATGAGCTTGAGGCTGGGCGGCAAGAAAGCGCAAGCGGCGAGCAGCGACCTAAAGTCATGCTTTCGCAGACATATTGGCGAATGGTGGGCGACCTGCTTGGCAAACGCGTCTATCTGGCCTACGAAGTCGAAGACGGCCGCCCCATACGTCTACGCCTCGATACCCTGACCCAGGAACATTCCTTCTTTACAAGACTGGATAGGCAGAGTTAGTTGCACACGTTGCCCATCTCTAATGTCTAATCTCCCGTCCCCGTCCGCCAAACACCCTCCGCCAAAGATTCGTTTCAATCAGCCCATGCGGATCGCAGCGTCGCTTTAAGCGACAAAAACGATCTATCGTCTCTTCTCCCAGATAAGCGCGTGCGACTTCCGGACGCAGCGTGCTGTCTTTCGCTAAATAGAAGCGCCCGCCGGCATTAAGAACGACTTCATCCATTTCGCGGGCAAGTTGTCTAACGCGAGGGCGATTGTCGTCGGTGATGTGGAAGTCCATCGCCAGGGAGTAGCCATCCAAGCCATGCGTCATCAAGAACATATCGGGGCGGTGTCGCTTAAGCACGCTCAAATAGTTCGGCGCGCCATGCACCTGGCCCAAGCTGAGTAGCGTTTCCATGGCCGGCAGAGCAGCGGCGACCGGAATAAAGACCTGGTACTGAATGATGCCGCCGGGACCATAAGCATTCCTGAAGGGGATTGCGTCCAGCAAGAAGTGGAAATGGGCATGCGGCTGCAGATAACTCTGCCCGTTGAGCCCGTCGCTAAAACGCGAGCCCAAATACTTTGCCCAACAGACCGCACGCCAGCCCAGGTTGTTATAGAACGGTCGCATGAAAAACGGCAGCCAGAACTTAGGCACGACACCCATAATCGTGCTGGGAATCGTCTGATTCGTTACCTTCAACGTTTCTAATGGATCAGGATCCTCGCCAGGCGCCAGGTATGTGGCGCGGTGTAGCTGGCCACGTCCCAAATCATCTCCTGAGGCAAAGGCGTCAATCCAGCCCACGAGATAGTCAGAATCTTGCAGGTGGCAGTCGAAATAGGCCATCATTTCCCGCAGGCTACGACTGGCAACCGCCTCTACCTTCAGCAGACCAGAATAAACGCGCTTCATTTTGAGCGTAATCGAGACAAAGCAGCCTAGCATGCCGAATCCGCCAATGGCGGCGAAGAAAATGTCGCTGTTTTCGTCGCGACTGCAGGTAATTATCTCGCCTGACGGCAGCAGCAGATCGAAAGCGAGAATATGCTCTCCAATGGGGCCAACTTTCCAGGCATTTTTACCATGTACATTCATTGCCGCGCCGCCGCCGATGGTGATATTCATGGTTCCGGTCGCGACCGGAGGCCACCAGCCGTCCTCAATGACATATTGCCATAACTGCTTCAAAGTAACACCGGGCTCCACCCGGATGATGCCTTGCTGCGGATCCCAATCCAAAATCCGGCGCATCCGCCGCAGATCGACGAGAATATTCTCGCCGTTCAACGCCGCGTCCCCGTAACTATTGCCGCGACCTTGGAAGCCAACCGTCAGCCCGCTCTGACGCGCCGCCACGAACACCCGTCGCAATTCGTCAATGGTGCTGGGCCGGTACACGTAGCTGACGCTATCGCTGGCGCCGCCCCAACCTGACACGCGCTCCAGACGCTGCGCAGGTGGGTGCTCCGCGAGCCTGTCAAGCTGCCTTTGTCCGTTTCGAGCTTCCTCAATCGTCACGCTGTCGCTCCAGTGTCGGCTAGATGCTCATGCGCCGGAAAATGAACGAGGGAATATTGCGGATAATCAACATGACCCATCGCCATCGAGCCGGTACGTAGGCAACCTGTTTCTTCGCTTCGACGGCTTCTCGTATCTGCTGCGCGGCCTCCTGCGGCGACACCACCCACATTGTCTTTTCTGCATTGGCCAGCAAAGGGGTATCCACGAAGCCGGGTTTAATGGTCGTCACGGTGACTCCGCGCCGCGAAAGGCGGTTACGTAGCGATTCAAGGTAAATGCTCAGCGCTCCTTTGCTCGTATGGTAGCCGGGAAAGGCCGCACGCCCCCTGTCTCCGGAGATTGACGATACTCCGACGATC
>JAICPS010000680.1 GCA_025929715.1 Anaerolineae bacterium
CAAGACCCAATCATGGCCGTGGCGCCTCAATATCCCGACGTGCATTTTGCCATCGGCCCAGGCGCTTTTATGACGGCAGACAACGTCTCACTTTACGACGCCGACAACGCCCAGCTTGGCTATTTGCTTGGCACGGTCGCCGGATACGCCACCGAAGCCGGCATCATCGGCTCTGTCGGTGGCCTGGAAGTTCCCAACATTGCAACGATACATGAGGCGTTCAGATTAGCCGTCGAGGCTGTTAACCCGGAAGCACAAGTGATTAATCTTTACACGGGCGATTTCCGCGATGCCGAAGCGACCCAGGAAGCAGCGCTTTCCATGATCGATCAGGGCGCGGACGTCATTTTTGCCAGCGGCGACGGAATGACCTTCGGTGGGTTGGAAGCCGCCAGGAGCCGCGACGTCTATTTCATGACTGCCAGCGACATGAGTGAGCTGGCGCCTGAAGTCGTTCTCGCATCCGCGCCGCAGCGCTTTAACGTAGCCATCGCCGAAATGATAGCAGATATCCAGGCCGACACTTATGGCGGAGAGCAATACCTGCTCACGCTGCAAAATGGCGGGCTTACCCTGAACGTCCACCAAGAGGCAGTCGTCGAACAGGAGCTGGAGGACATTAATTCAATCGTGCAGGGGCTGACCGAGGGCACCCTTGAGATTCCCCCGATCGATTTAGAGTAGTTCCGTCCGGTGAACGGCGGTGACCGGCACGAGGAACGTGCCGGTCACCTCTGGAGATTAATGACCCAACTAACGGAAGGCAGCCCACGGGCAAAGCTTCGGCTACAAGACGTGACGAAGCGATTCCCCGGCGTTCTGGCAAATGATCACATTTCGCTCAGCCTAAATCGTGGGGAAGTGCTCGGCCTGCTTGGCGAGAATGGAGCGGGTAAGACAACGTTAATGAACATCCTCTACGGTCTTTACCAGCCAGATGAGGGGCAGATCTACGTTGACGACCAGCCCGTTCAATTTCGCTCTCCTTCCCAGGCTATTGCTTATGGCATTGGCATGGTCCATCAGCATTTCATGCTCGTTCGCCCGCTTACCGTTACGGAGAATCTTGTTTTGGGCCTCGGCAGCGCGCGCAGCCCATTCCTTGCCATCAAGCGAGAGCAAGAAAAGGTCAAAAAGCTGGCCGACAATTATGGCATACAGATCGATCCGCAGGCCAAGATCTGGCAACTGTCCGTCGGTGAACAGCAAAGAGTTGAAATTCTGAACGCGCTCCTGCGCCAGGTTGACGTGCTAATTCTTGACGAGCCAACGGCAGTGCTGACTCCACGAGAAACAGAGGCGCTGTTCGGGACCTTGCGCCGGCTCACGAAACAGGGCAAATCGGTCATTTTTATTACGCATAAGCTGGAAGAAGCAATCACCGCCGCGGATCGAATCAGCGTCTTGCGGCAGGGTAAGCTCGTCGATACCGTCCCCACTGGCGGGGTGTCCGAACGCGCCCTGGCCTCGATGATGGTCGGGCGCGATCTCTTGTTTTCCTACAACCGTGAACCGTCTGAGGACGGTCCAGAGCTGCTATCGGTCAACGAGTTAAAGGTGCGCGGCGACCGCGGCCTACTGGCGGTGAATGGCGTCGATCTCGCCGTCAGGGGTGGAGAGATCGTTGGCATTGCGGGTGTAGACGGGAATGGCCAGAAGGAGCTGTGCGAATCATTGGCCGGTCTTCGCTCCATTGAGTCGGGAACAGTCAAGATCAAAGGCAATTCCTACAAGCGATTCGATGCTCAAACCGCGATGCGGGCGGGCGTGGCCTACGTTCCCGCCGATCGCCAGCGCACGGCGTTGGTCCTTGAAATGCCGCTCTGGCGAAACATGATCCTAAAACGGTTCGCCGACATTCGATTTTGTCGAAATTTGATATTGCGCACAAACGCGATCCTTTCCTTTACGCGTGCACTTATCAAAGAGTATGACATCCGGGTCCACAGCGAAAAAGCGAGAACGGGCGGCCTATCGGGCGGCAATCAGCAAAAGTTAGTCCTTGCCCGTGAGTTCTCGACCGATCCGGACGTACTCATTGCGGATCAGCCTACGCGTGGCCTCGATATCGGAGCGATCGAGTACGTTCACGAAAAACTACTTGAGCAAAGAAGAAATGGTAAGGCTGTTCTGCTGGTCTCATGTGAATTGGACGAAGTTCTGCGCCTCAGCGATAGAGTCGCCGTCATGTACGAGGGGCAGATCGTGAAAGTCCTTCCGATAGAGAAGGCGGATCGAGAGGTCGTGGGCGAGTTAATGGCAGGAGTAAAG
>JAICPS010000310.1 GCA_025929715.1 Anaerolineae bacterium
ACATCGCGTCCCCCACCACGTCAGCGGTACTCCGGGCATCTTCGGCGTCATTTTGTCAGAGCGCAAACCGCGCGACTGGCGCGACCTAGCCGAAGCGGACTGGGATCTTTACGAGAAGATAGTGACATACATGATCGAAAAAGGCGTCTTGCCCGAACCGGATGGCTTAGAGCCCTGGTTCCTCTGCGCCGATCACACCGACGCCGATGCCGACGAAACCTTGCAGGCTTTCGAAGACGGCCTCAGGGAGGCCCTCAAGAACTCTTGATGACCACCGAAGTCGCAGGGAACACAGCGTACTCTTGAGGAAAAGCCTCAACGGTCTCCGCGCCCGCCGCTGTAAATATTCTCGACGACTGCGATTACTCCTCGCCCTTCAAATAAACCCGCACCCTGCGATTGGAACCCTCGCCCACGCTGCTCGTATAAACGTCGTCGCGATCGCGCAGCGCCATATGTATAATGCGCCGGTCATAAGACGACATCGGCTCCAGTGTCACCGCGCTTCCTCGTTCAACCGCCTTCGCCGCCATGCGCCGCGCAAGGCTGCTTAATGATTCCTTGCGCTGGCTGCGATAGCCATCAACATCGACGATGAAATCTGCCCGGCGCCGCAGGGCATGGCCCGCCATCAGTCGCGCAATATACTGAAAGTCGTTTAGTGTCTCACCATGGGGACCGATCAGCGCCGACAGATTTTCGCCTTCCACGCGCAGGACGGTCATTCTGCGCCCCGAGTTGTCGTCCGGTTCCGAAAGGTCCGCCCTGACCGTGGCCTCCCCTAAGCCCATTTTTTCCAGCAAATTGCTTACAATCTCCGTTACTGCGCTCACCAGCTCTTCATCTACCTCGTCTTCTACCACGACCGGCGCAACCGGCGTGGGCGTAGCAGGTGCATCGGCAGGAGCCCCGGCGTCTACCTCGTCGGTCACGGTAGCGGAAGTGGTCGAAGGACGTGGACCTGGAGGCGGTGCGGCCTTTGTAGCTCTGGCTGGATCCCGGCGCGGCTCCCCCGCCGTAAGCGGCGTCAATCGTACCATCGCTTCCTTACTGCCCAGGCCCAGGATCCCTTTACGGCCTTCGTCTACGACCTCCACAATCACGTCGTGACGTTCCAGGCCCAATTTCTGTAAACCGGCCTCGATTGCAGCCTCGACGTCGGTTCCCTGTGCTTCAATGGCGCGGTCACTCATAGACAATTCTCCTGCACATAATTCCGGCTAGCTGCGCTTGCGCCGGCGCCGGCGCTTTCTGCTGCTTTTACTGCTACTCTTAGCCTCGCTGCCAGAACCGTTCTTATTCGAATCAGCGCTACTCGTTTCCTTGACCTCCGCCTTTGCCGGGCTGGAGGTTTTCTCACCAGCCCTAGCCTCATTTTTGTCCTCGGCGTTATTTCGAATCAACAGTCCCTGACCCATGCCAATTACGTTGGAGAGGATGAAATAGAGCGATAACCCGGCCGGAAACTGTAGCGCAAAGAAACCAAACATCAGTGGCATCGTGTACTGCATCGACTGTGTCATACCCGCCATTGGGTTGTCGCTTTGATCGCCTTTCTTGTTGTCATTCTTCTTCGTCTGCGGCGTGAGCAGCTTCTGCTGCAAGAAAGTCGTGGCAAGTACCAACAATGGTAGTACGAACAGTGGGTCCGGCTGCGCCAGATTCAGCCAATAAAACTGGTTATCTACAGGCAGCAGCGCCGTCAGATCGATAAAATCATAAACACGTTGCGTCAGCTCGAACAGCGCCTGCGGCGTCGAACCCAATACGACGATGATAGCACGATAAAGGCCAATGAGGATAGGGAATTGAATCAACAGTGGCAGGCAACCTAGCAGGCTCTCGGCCGGATTATAGCCGATCTTCTGGAACTCCTCCTGCATCTTCTGCGGATTATCCTTGTACTTCTTTTGAATCGACTGCACCTGCGGCTGCATTTCTTGCATGCGCATGCTGGCCCGCTGTTGCCTCAAATTCAACGGCAGCGTGATCAACCGTATCAGTAGAGTGAAAACGGCGATGGCCAGGAAAAAGTTAGTGCCCAGAAGATCATACAAGACCAGAAGGGCATTGATCATGGGATTGAGAATAAAAAGGTCCCACATAGGCAAATTCTATCCTAGAAACTTAAACTTAAAGTGGCTGCTTCGCGTGTAACGTCATTCTGAGCGGGTCCCATGCTGCATGGGGCGTCTTCGGAGCGAAGAATCTCTTTCCATCGGCGAGACGCTTCGTTTCACTCAGCATGACCGTTAGCAACAACCATCATACTATCATTACGATTCTGCGGGTAATGTAAACTCCCACGTGAGCGCGCCATTTTCCTTATCAAGTACGTTCAAGATCGAGGCCTGGGCATCCTGAAACACAATGACAACTGCGGCGCCGACGCTCGCAGGCGAAGAAAAAACCGGGGCAGCCGTCTCTTGCCGCCACAGCTCATCGCCAGTTTCAGCGTCAAAGGCAATCACTTCGCCTTGCCGTTCCGCTACGTCGCCTTCGGCTTGTCCTGATGTCACGTAGAGAATCCCATCCTCATATAGCGGGGCGCTTTGAATTGCGCCGTCCGCCGTAGCCGTCCATTGTTGCTCGCCCGTCTCCGCGCTCACGGCATAGATGTTTCCGTCGATGTCGCCGAAAAAGACCGTGCCGTTACCTAGCACAGGAGCGCCCCAGACCCAGTTCGTGGCGTCCGCCGCCCATACCTCGTCGCCCGTCTCAGCATCAAGCGCGTGCAACTGCCGGTCGAAGCTGGGAACATACAGAAACCCGTCAGACAATACCGGATGTCCGGCAATCGAGCCACCGAGCGTCGTCTCCCACTTTAACTCTCCACTCTGCGGATTCAGCGCGTAGACGTTGTTATCCAGCGAAGCCACGTACACAAAACCTTCTGTATACACCGGCTGCGCCCAGATGCTATGGTTGGCAGTAAATTCCCACTGCAGCTCACCCGATTCAGCATCAAGGGCATATAGATGATTGTCGGCTGTGCCTACGAATACTTGAGATTCGGTCTGTAGCGCGGGAGCAATAATGCGATCCGTCGCCAGATCTTCTCGGGTCCACAGCACCGACGGCGGTGCGCCGCTGCTTTCCGGCCGGCCCAGCGCGTAGATGGTTATCGTCGCCTGCGGTGAAAACATGCCTCCTGAAGCGCCAAAGTCCCCCAGGACAATGCGTTCATCACTTAGAGAAGGCCGGGCATAAAAGAGAAGCCCCGGACCCAATTCGTCCGGAAAAGTCCATCGCAATTGTTGCTCGGCCACGTCGACCGCCGCGACCCCATTCCCATAAGCCACATAAACCTGTTCGCCGTCGGCCGCGATGCCCGGCCAATTCTGGGCGGCAATTTCTGCTCCGCAGCCAGCAATAAAGAGCGCGGCAGCAATTAGAACAAAGATAATCGGCTGCAGCAGCGGCCGTTTTGCTTGATACAAAGAGGAACCTCCCTTAGGGAACGGGGTCATAGCCGCCGGCATGCCACGGATGGCAGCGCGAGATTCGTTTCACACCCAGCCAGCCGCCTTTTATAAATCCGTATTTTTCTATGGCTTCGTACGAATAATGCGAGCAAGATGGCGTAAATCGACAGCTTGGTGGGGTAACCCGTGATATTGTTTTCTGATACAGGCGAATCAATAATAAAGCAATCGTTTTCATTAAATCGGTCGCTGGCTAATCAAGCACACCGGCCTGCGCCATCAGGTAACGCACTGCCTGTTCTACTTGCGAAAACGAGGCCGGCGGCAGGCCGTCCCTAGCTACAAACAAACAGTCCCAGCCAGGCCGTGTTTGGGGCAGTTGTCTACGAATCGCCTCGCGGATGCGGCGCCGGGTCCGATTGCGGACCACGGCGTTTCCGACCCGCCCACTGACCGAGATCGCGAAGCGCGTCCTACCGAGGTCATTTTCTGTCGCGAAAAGCAAAAGCAGCGGATGATGCCGTCGATGCCCCTTGCGACGCACCTGCCGGATTTCGGCGCCACGCGTCAATCGGTGGGCTCGCGGCAACATCCGTGTTCTATGTCACAGTCGGCCGTCAACCGCCGCCCTTGCGCTTAACAGAACGGTAGCCCGTCGCGCTATCGGCATTCCAGTTGATGCGCTTGACGTGGCTGCTCATCTTCGCCGAAAGGCTGTGCCGGCCCTTGGCGCGACGAGCCTTCAGCACCTTGCGCCCGCCCTTGCTCTTCATGCGCGCGCGGAATCCATGTCTCCGCAAACGGCGTCTTTTCTTCGGTTGGTAGGTACGCTTAGGCATAATATCATCTCCCAAAAAAACAAGGGCGCACGGCCCCAGCTCATCGTCACTTAAAGAGGCGGAAACCCCGCCCCAATTTGCACTGTTTCGGTCGCCTTACCTATGGCAATGCGACAGCTGATTATAACGGAGCCCCAGATCACGGTCAAATAAATATTGGCTCAGATTAGGTTGTGTTTAGCTCAATCGCGGTCCGCCACCCGCTCAATCCGCGCGCCCAATGCTTGCAACTTCTCTTCCACGTGCTCATAGCCCCGATCTACCTGCTGAATATTATGAATCGTACTCGTCCCCCTGGCGCACAATGCCGCCAAAATCATCGCCATGCCCGCCCGAATATCGGGACTTGTAACCCCGTGCGGATTAGCGTACAGGCTGCACGGACCGTGCACCAGCACGCGGTGCGGATCGCACAAAACGACCCGCCCGCCCATGAACTTTAGCTTGTCGACGAAAAAGAAACGGCTCTCATACATCCAGTCGTGCAGCAGCACCGCCCCTCGCGCCTGCGTGCCGATCACCACGGCTATACTCATCAAATCCGGTGGGAAACCCGGCCACGGCATGGGTTTAATCTCCGGAATTCTGCCACCCAGCGCGCCCTCGATAGCCATCGGCTGCCCCTCTGGAACCACGATGTCGTCGCCGTCCACCTCCCAGGTCACCCCCAAACGCTCATAGACCAACCCGATCATGCGCAGATCGTCCGGACTGGCCTGTTCGATTCTCACGCACCCTCCTGTCACGGCCGCGGCGCCCACGAAACTGCCCACTTCCATAAAGTCGGCTCCAATGGTGAACTCGCCGCCATGCAGTGCCTCCACTCCCTGTATCACCAGGCGATTCGTACCCGTGCCCTCGATAATCGCGCCGAGCTGGTTTAGAAAATTGCACAAATCACGGACGTGCGGTTCGCTGGCAGCATTTTCGATGATCGTCTCGCCGCTGGCAAATACCGCCGCCATGATCGTGTTTTCAGTGCCTGTCACGCTGGCCTCGGCCTGCAGCAAGCGCCCTGCCGCGCGCAACGATTCGGCGCTGATATGAAACACACCCCGCTGCTCATCCAGATCGATCGTGGCTCCCATTGCCCGCAAACCCTGCACGTGTGTGTCCAGCGGTCGCCCGCCGATGACGTCCCCGCCGGGAATTGGCAGCGTGATGCGCCCCGCCCGCGCCAGCATAGGCCCGGAAAAGACGAATGAGGCGCGAATCCGACCTGCCAACGATGGATCCAGCTCCGTCTTGCGAACATTCCGCGCCTGGATGCGCCAGCTACTCTCGTTCAAACGTTGCACGTCCACCCCCAGGTCATCCAGAATCTCGAGCGTCGTACGCACGTCCTGAATGTCAGGAATATTATGCAAAATCACCGGCTCATCCGTCAGCAGGCAGGCCGGAAGCAGCGCCAGCGCCGCGTTCTTATTGCCGCTGGCCCGGATCGTCCCCTCCAGCCGGCGCCCTCCTTCGATAACAAACTTGCTCATCATCGGCATGCCACTCTCCTTGCTCG
>JAICPS010000136.1 GCA_025929715.1 Anaerolineae bacterium
CGTAGGCGCGCTTATCGCGCTCCTCGTAAACGCCGTCACTGGAAATTCGTCGATTTGGACGTGGGCCATCCCCGTCGGTCTGGCCATTGGCCTTGCGATTGGCGCGGGACGGAGCCAGAAGGAGTCTTAGTCCGTCAAAGTCATCAATTATTCGGCCGGCGGCAGCGCGTAGCGAAACAACTTGTTGGCATTTCCGACGGCTACAAGCTGGCCCTGGTTGTCGAAATCCATGCCAAAAATGAATCCTTCCGTGTCCGTCGTGCCCAGGTAGGTGCCGCTGTTTGAGAACGTGATGATGCCGGCAAAATCGCTGACATAAATACGCCCCTGGCCATCTACGGCAATGGCGCTGGGGCTGGTGAATTGCCCCGGCTCATCGCCATCGCTGCCAAAGCGCGACAGGTAACGTCCCTCGTCGCTGAATAGAAAGACGCCGTTCTGACGCTTGCCGAGCGCATCTTCGTAGGTTGCCAGCAAATAGACGTTTCCAACCCCATCCTGGGCCAGCTCGCCGGCTCCCGTAGCTTCTGCCGCTTCCTCTATGTCCACGACATGTACGACATTCCCCGCGGCGTCATAGCGCACAAACTCGCTGAAGTGATTGAGGGCCACGACTTCCCCGTTGGGGGCCACGGCACCGTCTCTAAAAGCGACCGGCCGGTCGCTCTCGTACGTCAGGGCGCCCAGAGCCTCGCCGCTTTCGCGGTCAAATCGCACCAGTTCGCCACCCTGAATGGCATATAAATCGCCCTGCGCGCCCGCGCTGAGCGCCTGGATCACACGGTCCTCCTCCCACTGCCACACGCCCAGAGAACTAATCTGTGCGTCAAAGCGCTGCACGCGTCCATTGCTATAGTCGGCCACGAATATCTGGCCATCGGACGCTATCGTAATGCCTCGTGGGTCCACAAACTGGCCCGAGCCAATTCCCTCGCTACCAAAACTGTCGACCAGACTTGCATACTGCCTTGCGTACTGCGCCGTGCTCTGAGCAATGACCACCGGCACGTCTTCGCTAAGTATTTGAGCCACGCCGGTTGCCACCGGCTCCTGTGAAAAGATCGACCATATCGCCGCGCCGCCGGCGACTAGGGGGATGATCACCCCGCCGCCAATGGAGAGAACGATAATTGCGGCGATAAGACAGCCCAGTCGCCGCAGAAAACGGCGCTGCGCCACGCTAACGGTTCCCGCGTCGCCAACGCGCACATGAAGGTGCTGCGACGAGAGAGTTAGCCCGTCCGCTAAGCGGGCTACCGCTTCGCGCGCCTGTGTTTGGCCGACGCCAAAAGTCTGGCCAAAAAGCTGCGCCGCTTCTTCCTGCCGGCCCTCGTTAAGCATCCCTACCACTTGCTGCATGGCGCCTTGCTGCCCGTAAAGCGTCGATACGTTGCTCGACCGGCTGCGAATGGATTCCGGCACGATCACCGTGTTGCCACAATATTCGCAGCGCACGGTGACGTGGTCGCCGCCGTCAAATTCCAGCTTACCACTGCACGAAGGGCATCGAAATACCTCGGCCATAATCAATTCCCTCTTTGAACCTGGTGTTAGGGTCGTATGCAAACGCGACTGTGCGCATAGGATAGCAAACTGTTTTGCCAACGGCGATAGTCTGAAAGTCAGCCACGAATTTCTGTACGCGTCACGATAAATCAACGCAAGCCACGGTCCATTTTCAGGTATAGTATTAACGGTTTCTCTTTCGACTTTGAGGATTCGCTTTTTGTCCTGGATTGTCCGCGCCGTCCACTTCATACGCCTGGGACGCCCGCTCTTTCTGGCAGGCGGTATTACGCTGTACCTTCTGGGAGTAACCGTTGCCCTTTACGAAGACGCCACCCTTAACCTCGCCGTGCTTCTCTGGGGCCAGGCGGCGGTTACGGCCGTGCAAGTCATGACTCACTATAGCAACGAGTACTTCGATCTGGAAGCCGATCGCGCCAATCTCAACCGCACGCGCTGGTCCGGCGGCAGCGGCATCCTGCCGGCCGGCTACGTATCGCCTTCTCTGGCCCTGGCGGCGGCGCTGGCTGCCGGAGTCCTGGCCCTCGGCGCTGCCCTGTGGCTCGTGCTCGCTCGGCCCACCGGACCTCTAGTTCTACCCTTAATTGTGCTGGCGCTCTTTCTTGCCTGGAGCTACAGTGCCCCACCCTTGCAGTTACACTCGACGGGCATCGGCGAGATTGCCGCCGCGTTTCTCGTCGGCGGTCTTACGCCCCTTCTCGGCTACTACCTGCAGGCCGGACGCCTATCGCTCTTACCGCTGCTCGCCGTCGCGCCCCTCGTCATCCTGCAATTCATGATGCTCGTTCTCATCGAGTTTCCAGACCTTCAGGGCGACGCCGCGGCGGGCAAGGATACGCTCGTCGTGCGCCTGGGCGCCGCCCGCGCCGCCCGTCTGTTGCAAGGCGTTGTGGCTCTGCATCTCTTGCTATTGCCGTTGCTATACCTGGCCGGGCTCCCATCTCTTGTCACCGCCGCATTAGCTATTTATACCCTGCCGGCCCTTGTCTGGCTGGCGTGGCGCCTTCGCCAGGGCGCCTGGGCCCACGCCGCCTGGTGGAGCTGGCTCGGATTTGTCGGTATTACTCTTGTCGCCGGCTCGGCGCTCGTCGAACTCGCTGCCTTCGCCGCCCTCTTTGCCCTCAAATAGTAGCCGCGGATTCCATTCCGCGTCTCTTACAACCCCAACCCCCACGTATATTCCAAATTACCATACCCCGGGCTCATGCCCCGTACGTCCAACGCCTTGCCCCCAATGCGCCCGGTAATGTCTGCTGTCCGAAAGACATACTCGTTGTAGTTGTACAAGGACCACCAGCGGCTACGTAGCTGCGGGCGCTCCAGCACGACCTGGTTGTGCCCGTAAGGTAGCAGCCGGTAGCTCAAGTAATCGCCTTTATCCGCTTCACAAAACACTGTGAACTGCGGATAAGAGCCGTTTTGCGGACGAACCCCCACGCGCACGTTCTTGAACTGCGTAGTTTCCAGGCTGCCCGCTTTGCAGAAATAGCCTGAGGGCATGATTGGTATCGTTAGATTCTCCAGCCAGCCGGGGAAAAACCAGTCGCCGCGCCGCACCAGGTGCGGACCTATGAAGGGGACGAAGCAGGAAAAAATACTGCCGTCGGCAAATGCGGCCCAGATCCACTTCCAGGGAAACGGTATGACGTTCATGCAGATGCGCTGAAAATAACCGATGCCTGCCAGCGATTCCGTGCCTTCTGGCGTACTGAATTCGCCCTCGAACTGCACGTGGCGCCAGGCGACAACGTCGGCGCCGCCCAATGGTGTGTGCTTCGCCGAAATATTGGGCGAAGAGATCTCCGATGCCGGGTCGCCCCACGCGCGGAATTGCCCGCCGCCTTGCCGGCCGCAGAAGCGAGCGTCTACGGCAAAGGGCAGTCCGTTACCGCGCACGATTTCTCCGCCATAACCTTCGTCATTCCAGACGTGCACGGAATGCCCCTGCGCCAGCTGCGCCACGCCCGTTTCGTCCAGTAACTTATCGAACATGCGCTGCCCGTCGTGCATCCAGCCCAACATATAGGTGTTGATCGGCTGTGCCGGCCCGGCATTAATAAGGCGCGGCAACCCACCATGGGCCGTCCCGTTTACCCGCACCTGTTCCCCGGCGCAGGACACCAGGACAAACATGATTTGTTTTGGCCCATAGCTGCCGTCTTCATTTTTTGGAAGCAATAAGAAGAACCACCACAGCGAAGAAAAAGGATTTGTCTTTTCAGGATACCAGTCCCAGATCTTAGAGAAAGTGTCGTCGGTCATGGCGCTTTGTTTACCCGTTGTTTTTGGCAGGATGATAGATCAGGATCTAAGTTTACCGGTATGAGCTGTCTTCGGACAAGTCAATCCATTCTCGACTGTTGCTCCCTGTTCGCCAAAATCATCGACCGCAAAAGATCTAATTGGCCCACGTGGTAAGTTTCATGCCAGTGCAACCCGGTTAGTTGCTCCCAGACTGCCATGGAACCGCGATATGACTCGACGATGCGAGCCAGCGCCGCCTCTGAAATTGCTTTCAACGCCGCTGTGATTCGATCTTGTGTCTGCTCCAGATCGTCCAACAGAAGCGGTAGCTCTCTCGCTTCTTGCGCCCTCGTGATCGGCGCCGATCCCGACTGGTACCTACTTGCAATTTGTGACGTCCACAACGGTGCCTCGCCCAGCACTTCCATGGCGCTGTTTCGTCTCAAGACGATATGGCCTAATATCCAGTTCAGGCAGTTGGCCGGGAATGGCGGTTGCAGCAGACTTTCCTCATGAGTCAGTCCCTCCGTGTGGCGCTTGATTAACCAGGTATTGCCTGCATAATCTCGGATCAGTTCATCAGCCTTTGCCACAGTCATCCCGTCGCAACCTCCTCCAGATCGATTGAGATTCAATGCCAGACAAGTCTGATTCCCGCCCCATGCCCTGGGACGTCGCTCCCGTCGTTGTTTTGCTGGCCCTACCCGCTAGAACGACAGGTAAAGTCGCCCTGATCACGAGGAAGGTAAGCTCGACATTATAGCACAAGAGTGATTGTTGGCAGGTCGTATGCTGAGTGCAGGGCTTTTCCATTCTCATAAAGGGAAAGGGGCGGATAAGACAATTCGCAAGGCAGCGATCAGTTGACCATTGTAGAAGCGACGTGCGGCAGCAAGGTTATCGAAACCTTGTTGCTTCACAAGTGCGATGACGAGATTGTTCAGAATAGCCGTGACCTGGGCTTGTTTACGGTCAGAGATGCGGGCGGCATCTTCGGATAATGTCTTATCACGACGATAGTGCAGACCGTTTTCGATACCCCAGTAATCGCGCATGAGCGTTAACAAGCGATCCGGGGCAGCCTCTGTAGAGGTCAGACTGGTCACGCCATAGACAGTTTGGGTACGCACTTCTCCGGTGCGCTGGACGAGAACCTGTCGCTCTAGCTTGAAGACCTGAGCTATTCCCGGCCAGTCACTGTAGTCGTTGAGAAAGGAACTGGCCGTCAGCGTGTGCCTCTCGAGCCGGCCATGGCCACTATTGAATGTCTGAGCGGAGCGCAAATCCCGTGGCGTCTGGCTCCAACCAGCTGCGGTGGGCGCCGGGTCGAACACCTCCTGGATGTCGCTCCGCAGCTCTGACTGATTCTCCTTCACCGTCCACACGTAGTCACCACCAGCCTCTAGAATTTGTACCGATAAAGCACGCTGCGTAAACAACGCGTCGCCGCGCACGATTTTTTGGCGCAAATCCAGCACTTCCAGTAGGCGCGGCGCTACCGTCAACTCCGCTGCTTTCTCGCCCCCTTCAACCTGCATCAAGACCAACCCCTCAGCCGGCAGATAGGCCGCCAACAAATGAACCCCCTTGGTGTCTCCAGTGGGAATCGTGCCGCGCATCACTTTGCCATCGATGGCCATGACCACACTGTGGCCAGCGCCGGCACGCTGCTACAGAAAGGTGCTGCTTGCCTCCTGTAATTCTGCTTCGTCCACCATGCGCAGAATACGGCGATAGGTGTTATGGGAGGCAGCTTCTCCCGGCGCCATCCTAACAAGCGCGCTACTTTGCCCAGCCGCCAGCGGATCCACTGCGCGATGGCATAGGGCGTGTCTGCACCACCGAGTTTGGCCAACACGACAAACATGAGCACTAAGGCCAGGGGATACTGTTTGCCACGCGCATCCCGCCAATCCTTCAGCCCTCGAAAGTAAGCATAGAGGCTACCCACATCGAAAAAGATATCACCTGCTTCCGCACAGAATATGTTATAGTTCATGGGGACCTTCCTTCGGTTCGAGTTGGTTTTTGTCGAAACCTCATCTTAACCGAGAATGGTCCCTTTTTTCTCACCCACTTTTCCGACTTTGGAAAAGCCCTGATGCTGAGTGCACTCGATATTGCGATCGGCACGGTGGACTCTTATACTTTTCGGACATCGACGCGTCGTCGATGAGCTGTATACACATTCCAAAGGAGCAAGTTGATGACACAGCCAGAGGTGAAGGGAGAGGGCACGCCGGACAATCCCGTCGGCGGGTGGTATGGCTTGAAAAAAGGTTACCGCGGCCGATTCGCCAACTACGTGCCGCCGGTGCTCGAAGCGTTAGCCTTGGCCGAAGTCGAGCACAACGCATGAAACAACCGCATGCGGGCAACGTAAAAAAGCGCCTGGTCTTTGTACAATGTCCAGGTGCCCGTTAGCGTCCTGAAGTAATTTACTCTACGAGAGCCCGACTACCTCGCCCGTCTGCGGGTCGATGTCGATTTCGTAAAACGCCGGTCGCGTTGGCAGGCCGGGCATGGTGCTCATGGCGCCTACCAGCGGATAGATGAAACCCGCGCCCACGCTGGCGCGGATGTCGCGGATCGGCACTGTGAATCCGGTCGGAACGCCCTTTAACGCCGGATCGTGGCTGATGCTCAGGTGCGTCTTGGCCATGCAAATGGGCAACTCGTTGAAGCCCAGCCGGTTATACCGTTCGATCTTTATTTCGGCCTCTTCCGAATACTCGACGCCGTCCGCGCCGTAGACCTGGCAGGCGATCGTCTCAATTTTTTCCTTGAGACTGGCCTCCAGCGGATAGAGGAAGCTGAAGTGACTCGGTTTCTCGGCCGCGGCAATCACTGCCTTGCCCAGCTCCACGGCGCCCTGACCGCCTTCGGCCCAATGATTGGTCATGACGGCGTCTTCCGCGCCCGCTTCCAGGGCGATCTTGCGTACGAGTGCCACTTCGGCGTCGGTGTCGTCTTTAAAGCGATTGATTCCTACCACCACCGGGATGCCAAAGCGCAACGCGTTCCTGATGTGCGCCACCATGTTGGCTGCGCCCGCTTCGACCAACTGGACGTTTTCCTCCGTATAGGCGGGGGCCAACGGCGCGCCGGCAATAACCTTTGGACCGCCGCCGTGCATCTTCAGCGCGCGAATTGTGGCTACCAGCACCACGACGTTGGGCAGCAAGCCGCTGTAGCGGCACTTGATGTTGAAGAACTTTTCCATCCCGATGTCGGCGCCAAAGCCGGACTCGGTGAGCACGAAGCCGTCGGGCCCTGCCAGCTTCAAGGCAATCTGGTCGGCAACGATAGAGCTGTTGCCGTGGGCAATGTTGGCAAACGGACCCGCGTGTACAAACGCTGGCGTCCCTTCCAGCGTTTGCATCAGATTGGGCATGATGGCGTCCTTCATCAATACGGTCAGCGCGCCGCCGGCGCCCAGGTCGTCGGCCGTGATTGCCTCGCCCGCGTGGCTCGTGCCGATCACCATGCGACCAAGCCGCTCGCGCATGTCGGCCAGGCTCGTCGTCAGCGCCAGGATCGCCATAATCTCGCTGGCTACCGTAATGTCAAAGCCGGTCTCGCGCGTGAACTTCTCTGCGGGCCCACGGCCGATCTCTATGTTGCGCAGATAGCGGTCGCTGGTGTCGGTCACCCGCCGCCAGGTAATACTATCGGGATCGATGTCCAGGCGCACAAAGCGCGAGACTTCCTCATCTGTGAGGTCGTTGGGATCTGTCTTGTCGATGCCCAGCTTTTTCAGTCGCCGCAGCATGATCGGCGAAAAGCGGCGGTTACCTTGCTTGTCCTCCGGGCAAAGGCGGTCGAAGAGCGTGTCGTCACTCTGATAAGATTCGTGGTGCATGCGTGTGTCAATGGCCGCCGCCAGCAAATTGTTCGCCGCCGTAATGGCGTGGATGTCGCCCGTGAGGTGCAGGTTGAAGTCCTCCATGGGGATGATCTGCGAGTAGCCGCCGCCGGCCGCGCCGCCCTTGATCCCGAACGTCGGGCCCTGCGATGGCTGGCGAATATTCGTAAAAACTGTCTTGCCCAGGTGCGCGCCCAGCGCCTGACTTAACCCCACTGTCGTGGTTGTTTTGCCCTCGCCCAGTGGCGTCGGTGTAATCGCCGTCACGTCCACGTACTTGCCGTTAGGTCGGTCTGCTAACCGTTCAAGGACCGATAGTTTGACCTTGGCTTTATACGGCCCGTAGAGCAGCAGCTCTTCCGGCAGCAAACCAATCTCCTCTGCAATCTGTGAAATCGGCTTGAGCGTCGCTGCCTGCGCGATCTCCAGATCGCTGGGGACCGGCGACTTTAGCTTCAGTGGGGTTGGTTCGATCATGCGCTCTTTCTCCTTCAGATAGTGTGAAATTAGGACCGGCGTAGTATACTGCCAATAGATTGCTTACCCAAGTTTGAGGAATGTTCCGTGCCCCAAGAAGAACAGATCGTCGTCGCCTTCCAGGGAGAGAGGGGGGCCTATTCGGAACAGGCCGTCCGCCGGCATTTTGGCTCTTCTGTAACGGCCCTGGCCTGCCACTCCTTTGTCGACATCTTTGAGGCCATCCATCAGGGACAGGCGCGGCACGGCATGTTGCCCGTCGAGAACTCTCTTGCCGGCGCCGTTGTTCCCGCCTACGATCAGTTGATGGATCACGACCTGCGCATCCAGGCCGAGGTTATCCTCAAGGTTGAACATTGCCTGATGGCAGCGCCCGGCACACCGCTGGAATCCGTCGTGCGCGCCATTTCGCACCCGCAGGCGCTGGCCCAGTGCGAGCGCACCTTGCGGCGGCTGGGCGTCGAGCCGGTCAGCCACTACGACACGGCCGGCGCCGCCCGCGATCTCGCCGCCGAGCAGCGCCCTAATACCGCCGCCGTCGCCAGCGCGCTCGCCGCCGAGAGTTATGGGCTGGAGATCCTGGTGCGCAATCTGGAAGATCTACCCTTCAACTACACCCGCTTCTTCGTCCTGGGGCTATCCGATCCGCCGCGCAAAGATCCCAGCAAGACCTCCATTGTCTTCACGACGGGACACGAACCCGGCGCCCTGCACGCCGTACTTGGCGAGCTGGCGCAGCAAGATCTCAACATGACCAAGATTGAATCGCGACCGCGTCGCAACCGCCCCTGGCACTACCTCTTCTACGTAGACTTCGAAGGACACGTAGACGATCCCGGCGTGCAGACCGCGCTCATGGGTATTCTCAAACGCGCCTCATTGTTAAAAGTGTTGGGTTCTTATCCTGCAGCGCCGCTCCCAGTTCGGTCACCAAATGACTGAATCCACGCCTGTTTCCGACGCGCTTTCCAAGCTAAATATTCGTCACCGGGTTTTCCGCCACCCCGGCCCGGTGCGTTCGCTGGAACAGGCGGCGAAGGAGCGGGGACAGGAGCCTGAGCAGATTGTGCGCAGTTTGCTCTTCCGCATCAGCGCCGGCCAATTCGTCATGGTGCTCATCGCCGGCTCGCAGCAGGTGGACTGGCGCGCGCTGCGCAACCATCTGGATGAATCGCGGCTCACCACAGCCAGCCGCGAGGAAGTGTTGCGCGTGACAGGCTACGAACTCGGCGCCGTTTCCCCCTTTGGCCTGCCGCAGCCGCTGCCCGTTCTGGTCGACGAAAGCGTGTTCGTTCCGGAAGAACTGTCTATCGGTTCCGGCGTGCGCGGCGTCACCATCATTCTGGGTCGTGAAGATCTACACCGGGCCCTGCAATCGCTCGGCGATGCGCCCATCGTACGTGTCGGCCAGGAGACGCGCGCCCGCAATCCGTAGGACGATTTTGCAAATCGTCCAAACCTACTTACTCAAAAACGCAACTTCTCCCGGAGGCCCATCACCGTAGCCAACGATCACCGGCCCCAGCACCAGGCCATAGCGCC
>JAICPS010000661.1 GCA_025929715.1 Anaerolineae bacterium
CCCGCCCTGACTCCCCAGGCGGCAATCTGCGACCGTGATTGGAAACCCAGCTTTGCCAATAGATTGCTCACGTGCCCCTCCACCGTGCGCACGCTGAGCACCAGCTCATCCGCGATCTCACGGTTTGCCAGGCCCGCCGTAACCAGCGCTGCAACTTCTTGTTCACGCCGGGTCAACGGCTCCACCGATTCATTTGAATTTTGCTGCAGAGACGACTGCCACCAATGCGCGCCAACCACACTCCGGCCCAATTCCACAGCTTCCTCCAGCGTCACAGCATACCCCTCGGTCCACGCCGCCTCCCATGCTTCCTCGCCCAGCGCTTCACGAACAGCAGACACATTCGCTTCATAGTCGCGCAGGTCCAGTGGGTCAAGCCGCGCGCCCGCTGCCTCTAAAATTGCCTCCATGGCGCCCGACAGGCGCGCCGCGGTTCTGACGCCTTCCACGTGTCCGGCCGACGCCGCAAGTCCCGCGAGCCCCCCCAGCGCGCAGGCAACCATCCAGGGGTCACCAAGTTCCTGCGCAGTGTTCAGAGTTTCATCGTAAAACGCACTGGATTCCTGCAACTTACCTTGCCGATGCGCCACCTGCCCCAGATTGTGCCATAATGTGGACAGCAGGCGGCGTTCCTTCAGTTTCCGAGCCAGAGCGACACTTTCTTCATAGAGAGACACGGCTCGTTCATAATTGCCTAACATCCGCATGGCTTCGGCGAGGTAATTGAGGTGGATGCAAAGTCGATATTCGTCGCCAACGCGCCGGCTGATCGCGACGGTCTCTTCAAACAGCGACAGCGCCTGCTGCCCCTGGCCGTGATGGACTGCTACTTCCCCCAGGCAGCCCAGCGCTTTAGCTATCCACCACTCATCATCTGCTTCTCGCGCCCATGTTAGTAGCTCCGCGTAGAGTTCCGCTGCCCTTTCATACTCGCCCATCCTGCACAGCAAATCGGCCAGTCCATCGACGGCTTTCATTCGTAGCAAGGGTGCGCCTGCGCCGTCCTGCAATGCTTGCTCAAGCCAGATCACACCGTCGCCAAGCGGGCCGTGTAAAAACCAGAAGCGGTAAAGCGCAACAGCCAGGCGCAGAGCGATCTCTGCCTCGCCGTGGTTTCGCGCCCAATGGAAAGCGGCGTGCAAGTTCGCTCGCTCGTTTTCCAGGCGCGCCAGCCACTGTACCTGTGCGGCTTTGATCAAGTGTGGCTCGGCGGCTTCCGCCAAACCGAGATAAAGCTCGGCGTGCCGTCGCCGAATCTCACCATAAGCCTGCGGCTCCTCGCCTCGCCCGGCCAGTCGCTCCCAGGCATATTCACGAATCATTTCCAACATAGAGAAACGCGGAATGGACTCGCTGCTTTCCTGTCGCTGTAACAAACTCTTATCGACCAGCGAAGATACCGTCTCCAACACAGTGGCAGAACCAGAAACTGCCTCAATCGCCTCCAGCGTGGCCCCGCCCCGGAAAACGGCCATTTGGCAAAACAACCGCTTTTCGTCGTCGTCTAAAAGCTCGAAGCTCCAATCAATGGTCGCCCACAGCGTTCGCTGGCGCGGCGGCAGGTCCCGCGCTCCACCACCCAGTAGCTGCAATCCGCCCTGCAACTGCTCCAGAATGGCCTGCGGCGGCAAATGTCGAATGCGCGCCGCCGCCAGCTCAATCGCCAGCGGCAGGCCGTCCAGCCGGCTGCAGATGCCGGCTACGACGAGGGCATTCTCCTCCGTCAGCGCAAAGCTTGGCGCGTGCGCCGCCGCCCGCTGCCTGAACAACTGGACCGACTGGTATTGCACCATTCGCTCGACTGTTGGCGAGACCAGCGCTTTTAGAGATCCGGGATGCGCCAATACGGGCGGAAATGGTAATGGCGGTACGGGATAGTCATGCTCGCCCGAAATGCGCAACAATTCGCGGCTGGTCGCCAGCACTGTCAGTTCCGGTAGCGCCAGCAGCAGTTCCGCCACGACTCCGGCAGCCGAGATAACATGCTCGAAATTGTCCAGCACCAAGAGTAGTTGGATGCCGGCGAGGTTGTTTTTTAGTATCTGTGCGGGCGAATGCTCGCCCGTTATCCGGATTCCCAACGCGTGTGCGACAGAAGCCAATACCTGCTGTGCATCTGTGACAGGCGCCAGAGAGACAAAATAGACTCCACCGGCAAACCTCTCGCTGAGCTTACCCGCCACGGCAATTCCCAGCCGTGTCTTACCGATTCCCGGTGCGCCGGTCAGCGTCACCAGCCGTACCCCCTGTTCCAACAGGCGGCAAATGCCCTTGATTTCTGATTCCCGTCCAACCAGGGACGTCAACGGTACCGGTAAACTGCCTCCGGCAGCTATCGCCGGCCGCTCTGGCGAGCTTTTCACTGATCTGGTCGCTTTTCCGCTTATCTCCGTCATCGTCGCTCAACATCTCTGTAAGATGAAACAAGGCGCC